>CALUVO010000086.1 GCA_944324245.1 Candidatus Gastranaerophilales bacterium
AATTTTCTCCTATTTGAAGCCTGGCTGATGCACCTATATTAGAAATTGCACCGCCATGATTAACAGAGGAATTCCCCATTTGCTGAGATTCTATACCTGTAACAATACCAACCTCATTTTTAATTACTGAGCTACCGAATTGTGCATTAGTCAATGTAACAGAGCCGGCATTTGATATACCACCGCCGTTATTACCAGCGCTGTTACTCTGAAAAATTGCATTTTCTGTAACTTTAAGACTGGCTCCTTTGTTTATTGCAGCGCCGCCGCCATTGCCGGCAGCAGTACTACCTGTAACAGTCAAATTATCATAAGTACCGGAAGGGTTAGCGGATTCTATATTTGCATCCGAGGCAAGCAGAATCGAGCCGCCATCGCCTGCTGTAGCTTTATTATTCTCAAATTTTGCACCTCTAAGAACAGTAGTCGTTCCGCCATCGCGAATAGCCCCGCCCTGAAGTGCACTATTGTTGCTAAATTCAACACCTTTATTAAAGGTTAAAGTACCTGCTGTAGGATCCTGATTATAAGATGAATTAAAAATTGCCCCGCCTGCAGCGTTTGCAGCTGCATCCAGCACAGTACCGGTCATATTATTGCCTGTAAATGTAGCTTTATTATTAAATGTCAATGTACCGTTATTCCAGACAGCACCGGCTCTGTTTGCTGTATTTTCAATAAACTGAGAAGCCGTATCAATTATTGTGGTAGCTCCGTTTGCGTTGTATAAAGCTCCGCCTGCATCTCCAACAGCGGTATTATTTTCAAATACTGCATCATCTGTACCGGATACAGTAACAGTACCTGTTCCCCAGTTGACAAGTACGCCTTGATATACCCCTTCATAATTTGAAAAGTTACTACCGGAATCTATTGTCATATCACCGGTAATCCGCATTCCGGGCGTCCAATCGTCTGCTTTTGCCGGCATATTGACAGCTGTTGAAACGGTAAGTGTAGTCAACACTGCTGCAACCAGTAAATGTTTTGGCATTTTTTTATTCATCTCAAACTCCAAACAAATTTTAATAATTTTCCAAACACAAGCATGCCGGAAAAGCAAGCCGCTGACAAAATAGTATCACTAACGTAAAAATTATGGAATACGTTATGTGCTGTAGGTGTTTTGCGCTTAATTATTCTTTACAAAGAAATGATGATGCTGTGCAGTCTGAGAGAGTGTATCAAGAGAAAGGTTGTTATACTTTAAGATTCTTTGGACACTTCGTTTCCGCAGAATGGCGGTTTTATTGTCATCCTGAGGAGCGAAGCGAGCTCAGGATCTTACCGGCTTTGTGATTACTTTTCCGATTGGTAAGATTCTGAACACAGCACTATCATTATAACAATGCACATTTGATGCTTCAGAATGACACATGTGTTAGATTCTTCGGCTAAAGCCTCAGAATAACGGTTATTGCGTCATTCTGAAGGATTGAAACGACTGAAGAATCTTAAAAAGACACTGTGATTAATTTGTTTTACCCAACCGGTCTATATTTAATTAAATTTATATTATTATGTGATAATTTATGATTTAATAAAAATACATAAATCTCACAGGAGCAAATTTGAGCGAAATCGGGTCAAAAGAATATTTTTGTATATTTGGCGGCGGTGCCATAAGAGGGCTTGCATATTTAGGCGCAATGCAGGCAATGAAAGAGCTCGGTGTTACGATAAAAGCTTATGCGGGTTCTTCTGTCGGCGCTGTCTTTGCTGCTTTTGCATCTCTTGATTATACTTACGAAGAATTCAGAGAAATTTTTAACGAAGTTAATTTTGATTTGTTCAGAGATGTCCGCTTTGATTTGGCAAAAAAATTTGCCATAAGTAAAGGCGAGCATTTTTTAAACTGGATAAGATGCGGTATAGAAAAAAAGTTTTACGCAGATAAATATGAAAAAGGTAAAAATGAACCCGTAACTTTTAAAGATATAGACAAAGATGTTTTTGTAATTACAACAAATATAAACGGATGTGAACCGTATATTTTTTCAAAATATACGACACCTGATTTTGAAGTTGCGCAGGCTGTAAGAATATCCACATCTCTTCCCGGGCTTTTGGAACCGTTTGAATATGAAAAAAAAGTTTTGATAGACGGTGACATGATGAAAAGCTGGCCGATGTGGAGAGTCAGCGAAATATTATGCCCGAAAGATTGCAGGGTTATAGAATTCAGGCTGGAAGGCGCAAAATTCTGGACGGATGTCAAAAACTCCGTAGAATACCTGAATGCGGTTTTTGCTACACTGTCAAACTTTGCAACAGACTACATAATGCAGACATACCAGCCCAAAGACAAATTTGATTATGTCAAAATTGATACTGATCATATCCTGCCGGTACAGTTTAGTCTACCGCAATCTGAGAGAGAAAAACTCATACAGCTCGGGTATGATACAACAATGACTTATTTTAAAAAGACTCTTCTGCAAAAGAAAAAAGAGCTGATTCCTATGTATACGGTTATACTTGACCATCTGATAAAAGTAAAAAATTCGATTATTGACAATAAAATAGATGATGCAAAATCTTACTTATGCGACATGTTTATTTATCTGTGTGATGCAAAAAGGTATATTGATACGCAGATATATGACAATGCGATAAAATTTAAAAACTATTTCTTTTCAAGAGTAACCAAAAGTGTATTTTTTAAGCGCGTAGAACTTAAAGAAAAAAGACAGGTTGAATTTTATCTCAACAAGCTTTATGATGAAGTTTTGGAACGTTGTATGGAGATTGAATCATACATAAGAGAATTTAATTAATAAAAAAGCCTCCTGTTTTGGAGGCTTTTTTATAACACAATTACTGAACTTTTGTTCCGTCAAGCATCTGTTTGATACCGTCAACAGAGCTTAAAATACCTGTTGCTTCGTAAGGCATATAAACAACTTTGTTGTTTTCACCTTCAACCATCTGTTTTAAAGTATCGAGATATCTTACGGCAATGAGGTATTTATCAGGCTGCCCGTGATTCTGTATAGCTTCTATGGTTTTTCCTATAGCAGTTGCTTCAGCCTCTGCCTGTTTTACCCTTGCAGCTGCCTGACCTTCTGCAACAAGTCTTGCTGCTTCTTTTTCACCTTCTGCTTTTAAGATTGCTGCTTGTTTTTGACCTTCTGCCATATTGATAGCAGAAGCTTTTTCACCCTCTGCTTTTAAGATTGCAGCCTGTTTTAAACCCTCTGCTTCATAAATTGCCGCACGTTTTTCTCTTTCTGCTTTCACCTGTTTTTCCATAGATGCCTGAACATCAGCAGGAGGAGTGATTTCCTGTAATTCTATTCTGTTTACTTTTACGCCCCATTTATTAGAAGCTTCATCAAGTGTTTCTCTTAATTTTGCATTGATAGTATCACGGGAAGAAAGAGTTTCATCCAAAACCATATCACCGATTACGTTTCTCATTGTTGTAAGTGTTAATTTTTCAATAGCTTCCGGCAGATTCTGGATTCTGTAAACAGCACTTTTGGCATCCATAATCTGGAAATAAATAAGAGCATTTATTGAAATAGAAACGTTATCTTTTGTAATTACATTCTGACGGGGAATATCCATAACAGATTCTCTTAAATCGATGAGAGTTTTTTCTCCGTAATAAGAATATGACATACCGTCAGAGGTCTTTTGAGAATATTTCCACTGGATTTTTCTCGGATATTCAAAAAACGGAATGATAATATGAAAACCCGCATACAGAACTTTTTCAAAAGCTCCGAGTTTTTCTATTATCATAGCTTCTTCCTGCTGGATAATTTTGATACCTGCCGCAAAATATGCTATCACAAGCACAAGTATCACTAAAAATAAAATTCCCATCTTTTTCTCCTTTTCTATTTTGTACTTTATTATTTGATATTTTTATTCAAAATCGTGTCTTATTCCGTTTGCCTCAACTATCTGTTTTAAGTTAAATTCCCATATTTTAACTCCCCAGTTTGTAGAATAATCATTGGCAATTTTTACACATTCATCTTCAAAGCTTTGTATAAATTCAAAGGAATCTGTTCCTTCTGATAAATCAACAAGCTTTTTCTGAATTATTCCCGCAAACAACTGGTTTAATGCATCAAACAGATAAACTGTCTCATAAACAGCCTTGTACGGATCTGTTATCTGATAGACAACATCCGCTTTTATTTTAAAATTTGATTTGTCTTTTCCAAAAAATTCTCTGTTATCATTGGGAAATTCAAAAAATTCTTTTTGCAGGCTGATTTTGCCGTTATAAAGATATAACCTGTGATTTTCAGGAGTTTCTATCCCGTGCATTTTTTCAAAAAACGGAATTATTAAATGTACGCCTTCTCCTATGACTCTGTTGAAACTGCCAAATCTTTCTATTACGGCTTCTTCATCTTTTTCAATAACAATAAAAGCCTTAAAACAAAGGACTATAACAGCGGTTATAAGTATGGCAGCAAATAAAAAAGACAATCTTCACATCCTATTCCAAAGGGACAACGTACATAACAATGCTGTCATTTTTTACTATTTTTGCATAAGAGCCTTTTTCTATTACCTCTCCGTTAAGAGATTTTGCCTGCCATTCTTCGCCAAAAACTGCGATTCGTCCGTTTTCAGAAGTTACAGTTTCAATTACTTTAGCGGTTTTACCTGCATACATTTCTATAGTTTCAGGTTTGTCACCGTTTTTCTTTTGAATAAGGAAAGGTCTGAGCCAGAGCAAAAATACAGCAGCAAATACTGCAAAAGTAAGAACCTGATACATTAAATCCCACCCGAGTGCTGCCGGAAGTGCAGCTATAAAGCAGGCTAAACCCAGATTAAGAAAAAACATTACCGGCGTAAACATTTCAATAATACAGAATATCACACCGCAAATACACCATATATGCCACAATTGTAATTCCATGAAGATGTCCTCCTAGTGTTTTTATTATATAGTTTTTTGCGGCTGTGTGCAAACAGAATACTTAAAAAGGACGATAAATCGTCCCTTTTTAAGTCTAATATCCGCCTTCTGTAATACAATAATGCCCGTCTTCAAGGTCGTACTTGTCATGTACACGGCATACATTACAAAGGCATCCTTTATCTTCGTCTATACACCTGCTTTTTGTGTAAGCACAGAAAAGATTCTCCAGTCCGTCAATATTTTCAATACCTTTAAACATATCAATCATATTGTGCGGCATTTCTTTAATTTTACAGGATGTGGTATAAGAAGGACATTTTAAACAATTGCACATCTCAAGATTTTCTTTTGTTTTTTCTACAATAGACATAATTACTCCTGAAACCTATTACATACACAGACATAATAACAGGCTGCAGTAATAGAAAAATTACACACAAAAGCTAATCTAAAAATATTTTTTTACAGATTTAAATATTAAATACTATTGAATTACATATTCTGTTTCAGATACAGGCACTTCCTGCAATATTCCTTGAGAAGAAGAGTCGTCTATATTTGCAGCCTCGCCTGTAGAAGCGCCTGATTCATCATCTGTTTTGGGCGTAACAACTTCCACACCCATTGAGGTAAGGGACTGTCTTGCCTTAGGTGCAAGTGCTGTATCGGGGAAATTTTCTAAAATAGTCTGATAGCAGTCAATAGCCTCTTGCTTATACTCTCTTGCTTTGTAGAGATTACCGGCTTTGTAATACAAAGGCGCCAGCGAAACATCCGGAGCAATAAGCATTTGGTTATCAAGTTTGATTTTTATCTCAATCATACTTGAATTATCTTCGGGAGAAAATAAAGAGTTTGCGTAAACCTTTTTTGTTAATCTGTCTATAGTCTCCGACATTGTTGTCATGTCTTCCTGCGTAATAGCTCCGGCAGATTTTTTTGATTTTTTAGCAGCCAGAGAATCCATTGAAGCCATGGAAAATACTATCATACCAATCAACAATAAAATTAAAGTTTTTTTCATAATACTCTTCTAAATTTATACTCCTGCCCTTAATAACATTCTAGTATAAATAAATTTTTTTGCACTCAATTAAATGTATGATGTCTGAGGCAGCTTCGCTTGTAGAAGTTGTACACACTCTGCCGAGTAAATATGCCAGTGGCATATTTGCGAGAGGTAGCGAGTGACGCCACCAGGTAGGGGCATAACATCAGGCTTCGCTCTAGCTCAGCCGATGTTGCAGCCAGTCTAGCATTTTGCGACTCTGCCGAATAAAATATGACTAAATGTCATATTTTATGAGAGGTAGACCCCATGCGCCGTCTTGAAATCTGACGTTCGGGAAAAGCGTGGTTTCCCCTCACAATGGCACTGGGTTCGGCAATGCCTCTCACGGCGTGCCAGTCAGATTTCGCTGTCTTGAAATCTGACGTTCCGCCGGAGTAACGTCCGGCTCCACAAGGGGCGTTCCCTCATTTCATTCGGTCAGCCCCATCAGATTTCGCTTGTTGGCTGTGCCGGACATATTGTTAAACAGCGAACTTGTTTATTGCACAGGTTCAACAAGCGGATTTTCGGACGGGTGAAACCCGGGGATCGAGGACATTGAGCCGGCTTGTGCAAAGCACAAAAGGCGAAACTGTCCGAGCGTGAAGAAAATCTAATAAGCGGATTTTGAGCGGCTGTGGAGTCGAACGAAGTGAGCGAACAGCCATGTGAACAAGGTCAACGAAATGGAAAATTTTTAGAATAAAAATTTGAAATGAAGTACTTGACCTTGTGAACGCCAATAATCCAAGAAATAGCCGGTGTCAGTTGACGATATGAAACACTACCCGTGTGTTCTTATAAAGTTTTCAAAAGAATGGTAAATTTTGTCCGTATACCAGTATGCCTCGGGTGATGTATCAAAAACCCCGTCCCAGTGACGCTCGCATTCTGTCCAAGCATCATAGGCAGACATTTCTTTTGTTCGTATCATCTGTTCATGTGTATTTGTGTAAGGTGACAGAGGGAAAATATCTGTAAGCTGCATAAAAGAAGGAAGTTTGTCTTCTTTATAGTTATAGCCGAACAAACAGGAATTTAACCTGTTTAACCTCTTCCACTCTTCATAACGGGAAGAACTTTCATCATTGTCATTTGATACCTCGGGCCCCGCAGCATATTCTCTTGAGTGTTTTTGTGATTCAGCTTCCCACCTTACGCTTTCAAAATTATCTGCCTTTCCCCAGTCTGTACCTGCTGTGTATCCTGCTTCTTTAAACTGGTATCTGCTATCGCATTTTTCTCCGATAAAGGCAATATCATTGCGTCCGGTTTTATTTCTTATTTGATAGGTAATATAAGCCATCTGCTCTTTATTTGGAACATCTCCAAGACCGCAGTAATCATTCTTGTCAAATACGTGCTTGCCACTGTCAAAATATATTGCATCAAAACCGAGTTCTATTCCCCATACACAAGCATCTATGAAAGCTTTTTCATGGTCATACCAGTTAAAAGACTGTCCTTTTACACGTAATTGCTCAGATGATAAAGGAATTCGAAATCCTGTTTTAAATCCCAGAAGATGAGCCATGTCATTAAAAGCTTTTACCTGCTCGTCAGCACCCATTTTCCCGTATAAACCGTCACTTGTCAGAGTTTTGCTTATACCTGTATGTAGATTTGCACAATACAGTGAACCTGCATCTTTGTACCCGTCACCGTACAATGAAGGATATAATTGTGACAGAACAATGCAATTAGCAAATGAATTTGGTGAAGTCGGTATAGCAAGAAGCATTTTCATTGCTCCGAACAAACCTTCTGTTACTCTGTTGCCGTCATATTTAGCAATGGTTCTCGGGTTTATTTCTATATAATTTGCATGTCTTCCCCATTTATCACCAAAGTTAGGAGAAGGGATATAAGGAGGAATACCGGGGTATTGATTGTCAGGTTTAATCAATGTGCACAGACATTGTATTGTTCGCTCCGGTGTAAGTCTTAAAAGCTCAGGCGGTCTTGCATTAATCCATTTTTTATTGTTTACCTGATAAATACGGCTTTTTGCCCAGTCATCTTCATAAATGTCATTTCTTCCCGTTGATATCCAGAAGAGTTTCTTCAAAGGCTGCTGGTCACCGTAATAGCCTTTAAAAGAAATCATTGCTTTATTTATCATTGCAGAATTTTGTGCATAATCCATATATTTTGAATCTGCACAATAATTTTGTACATGCCTTTTATCCTGCTTTTTATTACTTAAAACAGAACAATTCCAGCCACACACATCTCTGTTCATAAAAATTGCATTTATCATATTAGCAGTAAAACACAAACAAAAGTTTTTTTGCTAGTGCAAAAATTTAAATAAATAAAAAAAATTAAGTATAAAAACGCCTGTGGATATTTTTCACAGGCGTTTTGTGTATGGTATTTTAAATTGATTTGATTTCTTTTTCTACAAGAGCAAGTACGCTGTCTAATTTTTCCGTATTATTGCCGGCTCCCTGTGCGAAGTTGGGTCTGCCGCCGCCTTTGCCTTCTGTTGCCGCAGCAATTTCACCGACAATTTTACCTGCATTTATTCCTTTTTGTACAAAATTGTCAGAAACTTTTACCATAATAAATATTCCGCCGTCTTTTTTCAAAGAAGCAACAACAATAACACTGTTACCCAGTTTATCGGACAATTTTTCTACAAATGTTTTTACCATATTAGGTTCAAAGTCTTCTATCTTTGAAATAAAGAGTTTTCCATCTTTTATTTCCTGCGTTTTACTCAGGAATGTAGCAAATTTTGCATTAGCTATTTCATTTTGAAGCTCAACAGTACGTTTAGTAAGCGTTTTATTAGTTTCTATAAGTTTATCAACACGCTCACAAATTTCGTTTGTTTGCGCTTTAAACAGATGAGCCAATTTATCGGCTTCTTTTGCTTTATCATTCAAAAACTTAAAGGCTGCATCAGAGACAACAACTTCAATACGTCTTGAACCTGCTGATATTGCTGACTCTTGCACAACTTTTGCAAGTCTGATTTGAGCAGTGTTTCTTACATGTGTACCGCCGCATAGTTCACGTGAAACAAACTCGCCTTTTTCATCTTTTATACCGACAACACGGACTTTGTCTCCGTATTTTTCACCGAACAAAGCCATAGCACCACATTTTTTAGCTTCTTCCGCATCCATAATGTCTGTATGCTGTTCAAGGCCGCGTGAAATCCAGTCGTTCATAACCTCTTCAACCTGTTCAATTTCATTTGGTGTCATAGCTCTGTCAAAAGAAAAGTCAAAACGTGTTTTGTCCGGCTCTACCTGTGAGCCGGTCTGTTTTACACCATTCCCGAGGACTTTCTGTAACGCAGCCTGCAACAGGTGCGCAGTTGTATGGTGTGCTGTGATTTGTTTTCTTCTGTATACGTCAATTGCCGCGCAGACAGAGTCCTCCGGTTTAACAGTGCCTTCTGTAATTTCTGCTCTGTGTGCATAGAGATTATCTACTTTAAATGTATTTAATACTCTTGCTTTAAAATTTTTGCCTTCGATAACGCCGCTGTCGCCTACCTGCCCGCCGCATTCCGCATAAAATGGGGTTGTATCAAGAACTATATCAACAATCTCTCCTTCGTCAGCAGATTCGATTTTTTGAGCGTCTTTAACAAGTGCAACAACTTTAGCTTCATTGCAGGTCTGTTCATAACCCGTAAAGTTTGTTTCACCTTTTTCTTTTTCAATGTCTATATAAATAAGGTCGTCTGTCAGAATAATTTTTTGAGCAGCAGCTTTAGCACGCTCTTTTTGCTCTTTCATGCAAGCTTTAAAGCCTTCTTCATCAACTTTTATGCCTTTTTCCTGAGCAATTTCAACTGTCAATTCAAGAGGAAATCCGTAAGTATCATACAGTTTGAAAGCATTTTCTCCGCTGATTTCTTTAGAACCGTCAGAAAGCAGGTCATCAAGAAGTTTTTGCCCTCTATCAAGAGTCTGCTTAAATTTTTCTTCTTCTTTTTTAATAACGTCTTTAATTTTTTGACGGTTTTCTTCAAGTTCCGGATAAGCTTCTTTATAATTATCCACAACCGTATCCACAATGTTGTATAAAAACGGCAACTCAAGACCGAGCATTTTTCCATGTCTTAGAGCTCTTCTCATAATCATACGAAGAACATAATTTCTGCCTTCATTACCCGGGACAATTCCGTCAGAAATCATAAAGGTTACGCATCTTGCATGGTCTGTAATTATTCTTAAAGATATATCTGTTTTATTGTCTTTTTTGTATTCTTTGCCTGTCATCTCACAGACTTTATTTAAAATCGGTGTCAGCAAATCTGTTTCAAAGGTTGAAGTTTTACCCTGAACAACCATTGCAATTCGTTCAAGCCCCATACCCGTATCAACATTTTTCTTTTCTAACGGTGTATAGTTGCCTTCTTTGTCTTTGAAAAGTTCCGTAAATACAAGGTTCCAGATTTCTACCCATCTGTCGCATTCGCAGGTAGCAACAGAACAATTGTCACAACATTTCAACTCTTCTCCTAGGTCGTAGTGAATTTCAGAACACGGACCGCAGGAGCCGACATCTGAAACAGGGCCCCAGAAGTTGTCTTTTTTGCCTTTTCTAAAGATTTTTTCAGCAGGGATACCTACTTTGTTGTGCCATATATCAAACGCTTCATCATCATCTTTGTAAATTGTGATATAAAGTCTGTTGGGGTCTAGATGAAGGTAGTTTGTCACAAAATCCCAAGCCCAGGGAATAACTTCATCTTTGTAATAATCGCCGAACGAAAAGTTTCCGAGCATTTCAAAAAATGTATGGTGGCGCGGTGTTCTGCCTACGTTTTCTATATCAGAATCTTTTCCGCCTGCACGTGCACACTTCTGGCAGGTGGTAATTCTTTTGGGTTCGTAAGGACATTCTTCATACCCGAGAAAGTACGGTACAAACTGCAGCATTCCTGCCGTTGTTAACAATACTGTCGGATTATCTGGAACAAGTGAAGAGCTTTTTACTATGGTAGACTGATGTTTTTCCGCAAAAAATTTTAAAAAAGCTTCTCTAATTTGTGCTCCTGTTAAAGGTACATTTTGAGAATTTGTGTCTGTTAAGGGTTTATTAACTGTTTCTGACATACTTCTTTCCTTATCTTAATGTATTTATAGTTAAATTTTACTATAAAAACAGAAGAATGTCCGTTACAGTCTTGTGTGTATCTGATGTTATATAGAGTTGAACAGAGTATGAAATACAGGCTATCTTTTTACAACATCCCTATATAAGAGTTCTCTTTTCTTTTTCATCTCAGGATTGAGCATGTATTCTTCGTACTTGTAATGCGAATCAATCCATCCGTTTGGAGAAATTTCAATAATTCTGTCTGCAACAGTTTGAATAAACTGATGATCCTGTGAAGTAAAAAGAACAGTTCCGTTAAAATCTATAATAGCATCATTTAATGCCGTAATAGATTCCAAATCCAGATGGTTTGTCGGTTCATCCATAATAAGGACATTTGCTTCTGCTATCATCATTTTTGCAAGCATACAGCGTACTTTTTCGCCGCCGGATAATACATTTGCACTTTTTTCAGACTCTTCGCCGGAAAACAGCATTCTGCCTAAATACCCTCTTATAAAACTTATATGTTGTTCTTCCGAATATTGTCTCAGCCACTCAATAAGGCTGATATTTGTATCAAAATATGCATTATTATCTTTTGGAAAATAAGATTTTGTTGCTGTAACTCCCCACTCCACTTTCCCTGAATCCGGCTCCAGTTCTCCTGCCAGAATTTGAAAAAGAGTTGTCACAACAAGAGAATCCTTACTTATAAAAGCAATTTTTTCTCCTTTGTATACATCAAGAGAAAAGTTTTTTATAAGCAGCTGGCCGTCAATTGATTTGTTTAATTTTTCAATATGCAAGACATCTTTTCCGGGGACTTTTTTATAATTAAACCTTATTCTTGGGAATTTTCTGGACGAAGGTTTTATATCTTCCAGAGTCAATTTATCAAGCATGTTTTTTCTTGAAGTTGCCTGAGCTGCTTTTGAGGCATTTGCAGAGAATCTTGCAATAAACGCTTTTAATTCTGCAATTTTTTCTTCTGTTTTTCTGTTTTGCTCTTCTTTCTGCTTTTGTATCAATCTGCTTGCCTGTGCCCAGAAAGAGTAATTGCCTGTGTAAAGCTGAATATTTTGATAATCAATATCCGCAATATGAGTACAAACGTTATCCAAAAAGTTTCTGTCGTGAGAAACAACAATAACAAGGTTATTGAAATTAATTAAAAACTCCTCCAGCCATTTTATTGTAGCAATATCAAGGTGGTTTGTCGGCTCATCCAGAAGCAGAATATCAGGATTGCCAAACAGTGCCTGCGCAAGAAGTACTCTTACCTTTTCACTGCCGGAAAGTTCACTCATAAGTTCATAGTGTTTTGTATCTTCAATACCTAAATCACTTAGTAAAGTAGCAGCCTGAGATTCTGCCTGCCAGCCGTCAAGTTCTGCAAACTCCGTTTCCAATTCCGAAACTTTTAATCCGTCTTCATCATTAAAATCAGGTTTTGCATATAGAGCTTCTTTTTCTTTCATTACATCATAAAGCCTTTTGTGCCCCATAATAACAGTTTCTATAACCGGATATTCATCAAAAGCAAAGTGATTCTGTTTTAAAACAGCAATACGAAGCCCTTTGGGTATATGAACTTCTCCTGACGCAGGTTCAATATCTCCAGCAATAACTCTTAAGAGAGTAGATTTTCCTGCACCGTTTGCTCCTATCACACCGTAGCAGTGTCCGGGCAAAAATTTTATATTAACGTTTTCAAAAAGCGTCTGGCTGCCAAAACGCACTGTAAGATTGCTTGTTGTTATCATGTTTTTATCCCTGTGTAAATAGACAATAATACTATTTTTGCATAAATATGCAGCAAATCAAAATAAATAAAACTTCCCTGTATTCATAAAATTTCGATAATTTAGCGGAAATTCTATATAAATCCCGTTGAAAATATATTAATTCATATCAACTATAGTCACACCGTTGCCGCCTTCAGAATCTTCGCCCTGACGGTATTTTGCTACATATGGAGAATCATTCAGATAGTCTCTGATGGCAGCACGCAGCTGTCCTGTACCATGCCCGTGGATTATTTCAATGGACGGCAGATTTACCATACTTGCTTTATCCAGAAATGCCTCAAGTTCAATAAGAGCGTCATCTACTCTGCAGCCTCTTAAATCTATTCTGGGTGACATATTTACACGCTGTATAACAAATTTTGAATTATTTATATTGATTTTTTTCTTAATAATATCCTTTTGTCTTTTTAATTTTTTTGCCAGTTTATCGAGTTTAATTGTTGATTGAAGCTGTCCTACAAGGATTTTCACATTGCCCTTTTTATCCGGAAGTGAAGCAATTTCAACATCCTGATCAAGGCCCTTTATTATTGCTTTTGCTCCTATTTTTATGTCATCTGCAGAGAGTTCTTCATATTTTATATCAACTTTAGAAAACTCATCTGCAAGGTCTTGCGAAATTTTTGAACCTTTTTTAGAAAGTTTTTTATAAGCATTTATGGCGTTTTCTTTTGTTTTATGATGATTCAGGTTTTCAAGAACTTTTTTAATCTGAGATTTAGCCTCCTGCAGATTATCTTCGTACCTTCTTTTGTAGTCTTTAAGCGTTTTTCTCTTCTGTGCATTCAGGTTCTCCAAAAGTTCGTTGTACTCTTTGTACTTTGCTTCTGATTCAGTTTTGAGTTTTTGGGCCTGTTCTGTCAGTGTATTCAGCTCAGAATATTTGGTTTGCAGCTCGCTCAATAATTTTGATTCATCTGTAATTTCCGATTCATAGTTTTGTTTTGCTTTTTCTATAATATCAGCGGAAATGCCAAAATTTTGAGCAATGGCAAAAGCATTTGATGCACCGGGAACACCGATTCTTAACTTATAGGTAGGCTGCAGCGTCTCTGAATCAAAGTCTACCGAAGCATTTTGAAAGAGTCTATTGTTAAAAGGAAGGGATTTTAGTTCGTTGAAGTGTGTACTTATAACAGAAAGTGCGCCTTTTTCAACAAAAGTCTCCATTACGGCTTTTGCCAGCCCTGCACCTTCTTTAGGGTCAGTGCCGGCTGCTATTTCATCTATCAGTATAAGTGTATCTGAATCACAATTATCCAAAATTTCTTTTATATTCTTTATATGAGAAGAAAAAGTCGACAAACTCTGTATAATATTCTGGTCATCGCCGATTTCAGCAAAAATCTTTTTAAAAGGGTAAATCTTCGCACTAAAACATGGTATATGAAGCCCTGCACAGGTCATTGCTGCAGACAGGGCTACCGTCTTTAGCACAACCGTTTTCCCTCCTGCATTTGAACCGGTAATAATGATTGATTTATATGGATTTCCTATAGAAAAATCGTTTTCGACAACTTTATCAAGTATGGATATCAGCACGGGATTTTTCATTGATTTCAATTCAATAATATGCTCTTCCGTAATTTCCGGTTCGCACGCATCTATAGCGTTTGAATATTTAGCTTTTGCAAAGATAAAATCAAGCTCTGTTAATGATTCAAAAGAGGTTTTGATATCCTCACAGCGTTCTGACATAAGCAAGGAGAGTTCTCTCATTATCTTTTTTATTTCTGCTTCAATAGATATCTCAAGCTCTCTTATTTTGTTGTTTAAACCAACAATCTGTTTTGGTTCAATAAAATAAGTCTGTCCGGATTGAGAAATATCGTGCACAATCCCCTGAACTTTGTTCTTTGCTTCCGCTTTTACCTGAAAAACTATACGATTATCTCTCAGCGTATAGACAGTGTCTTGAAGATATGAAGTAAAAGAAGAGCTTTTCATTAAATCAGAGACCGTGTTTTTTAAATTTTCATTTGTGTCTCTTTGAGACTGAAAAAGAGCTTTTAATTCCGCAGAAGCAGTTTCTTTTACGTTAAAATTTGCATCAAAAATCTGCTCTATTCTGTCCTCAATCTCCTGAAAGACGAAAAGCTTAGAAGAAAATTTATATAAATCTTCCTGTTCCTGCGCAAACCTGTTTAAAAATGACAGAAATTTTCTTGAAGAGACAATAATATCAAAAATATCTTTTATATCCTCAACAGAAAGAGTAATTTTGTTTTTTAATACATTAAGGGTTTCCGATATATCATTAAGATTTTCGATTGGAATATCACTGCTGCTTAGTCTGTAGGCATTTTGAGCCTGTGATGTAAGAGTCTGCGCAAGTTTAATATCTTCTATATTACTTAACGGCAAAGCAGAAAGACAGCGTTTTTTTGCAGGTGTGCTTATTGCAAATCCGCTAAGTATTTCCAGAACCTTATCAAATTCAATTGTTGTTAATGTCTTATCCATAAAATAATTATATCTGTAAATTTTTGTATAAAGAAGCCCTCAAAAATGAGGGCTTTAAGATATTAGAATTAATATTAAATATTTTTATTGCCGACTGAATACAATTGTCTAAAACAACTTTATCAGATTCAATTATTTAATATTACACATAGTCCTTAACTTCTGCAGCAAGGTTTTTAGTATCAAGTTTGATACCGGGGCCCATTGTAGTTGTTAAGTATGCTGATTTTACATAGACACCTTTTGCAACAGACGGTTTTGCTCTCAAAATTGCATCAGCAAGAGTAGCATAGTTTTTCATCAAATCTTCAAAAGAGAATTTGATTTTGCCGATAGGACAGTGAATCATACCCTGTTTATCAGCACGGAATTCAACTTTACCTGCTTTTGCATCTTTAACAGCTTTTGCAACGTCAAGTGTAACAGTACCTGTTTTCGGGTTAGGCATCAAACCTTTTGGACCGAGAACTTTACCTAATTTACCGAGCATACCCATACAATCAGGAGTTGCAATCAATGTATCAAACTCAAACCAGCCGTTAGAAATTTTATCAATAACTTCTTCTGCGCCTGCTTCTTCTGCACCTGCAGCTTTAGCTTCGTCAGCTTTTGTTCCTTTTGCTATTACGCAGACTCTGACTTCTTTACCAAGACCTGCCGGTAATACTACTGTAGAACGAATCTGTTGATCCGCTCTTTTTACATCAATACCGAGTCTCATGTGGCATTCTACAGTTTCATCAAATTTTACTGTAGAATCTGATATTTCTTTTAATTTCTTTAACGCATCAGCAGCTGAAGCGGGTTGTACAAAACCTTCGAGCATTTCAGCCTGCTTCTGTTGTCTTTTTGTTAATTTACTCATTTTTATTTCCTTTCTGTGGTGATATCGGGTTCTAATCCGTTACGGGTAATAAGTAAAGGTGCACCCCTTACGGCATTCCCTTCCACTAATTGTTATTCTTCTACTGTTACACCCATTGCTCTTGCTGAGCCTTTAAGCATTTTTACCGCAGCTTCCATTGTTGTAGCATTTAAGTCGTTCATTTTTGTTTTTGCTATTTCTTCCAACTGAGCAACAGTAATTTTGCCGACTTTAGTTTTATTCGGTGCAGCAGAACCTTTCGGTAAATTGATAGCTTTTTTAATCAATACAGCAGCCGGAGGGCTTTTGATAATGAAAGAAAAGCTTCTGTCTTCATATACATCAATAATTACAGGAATGATATAACCTGCCTGTGATTCTGTTTTTGCATTAAATTGTTTACAGAAATCCATGATGTTTACACCGTGCTGACCTAAAGCAGGACCAACCGGCGGTGAAGGATTTGCCTTACCTGCTTCGATTTGAAGCTTAATTTTTCCTACTACTTTTTTTGCCATTTTATTCTCCTTTCGTGGTCTGGCGGGGTGTTAGTCCCTTCCACTGTTTTTACTGTCCGCCTGTGCAACAACTCATTGCATTGTTCCTTGTTTTGTATTTAACAACGGCGGGTGGAACTTTTTATTTTTATACTTTTTGAATTTGTTTGTATTCGAGTTCTACAGGAGTTTCACGTCCGAATATCGAAACTGTAGCTCTGAGTTTTGATTTATCCGGATAAACTTCTGTAATATCACCGATAAAGTCTGCAAACGGGCCGGAAATAATTCTGACTTTGTCACCGACTTTAACATCAAGCTCAATTTTAGTTGTTTGATTTTGAACTCTGTGGATGATTTTCTTGATTTCTGAATCTTTAGCCGGAATAGGTTTCTTAGATGTTCCGACAAATTTTGTAACACCGGCTGTGTGTCTTACAACATACCAGCTGTCATCGTCCATAATCATTTCGACAAGTACATAACCGGGGAAGATTTTTTCTTCACGGTCTTGTTTTTTGCCGTCTTTTACTTTTGTTATAGTTTTTTGAGGAACTTCAACACGGAAGATTTTATCCCCCATATTCATATATTCGATACGTTTTTCAAGGTTTACTTTTACTTTGTTTTCGTATCCTGAATATGTATGAACAATGTACCACTTTTTCTGCGGTTCTTTGCTGTGTGAAGCCTGTATATCAGCTTTCAGTTTTGCGTCTTTTTCTTCGACTATCTGATGTTTTTCGTTTTCGAACACGCTGATATCGTTTTGTTCAGCATTTACTTCCGCATTTACATCCAATTGTTCTTCATTTTTTTCTGTCATTATTTTAATTCCTGTAATTAAATAATAAATAAATCTTTTTGTGGCCTAATGCATCAAACCGAACCCCTTAAACAGAGCATTGAATATAGTATCCACAGCCAGAACGCCTATAGTAAACATAGCTGTTATTACAACAACATAAATTGTTTCTACAACAACCTGCTGTTTTCCCGGCCATGTTATTTTGCCCCATTCAAGCTTAACCGATTTAAAGTATGCAATTGCTGCTTCTTTAAAATTTTCGGTCTGTGCTGTTTTATTTTTAGTCTGATTTGCCATTATTTCCCTCTGAGTTTTATTTAAATCGCGCCCTGAAGGACTCGAACCCTCGACATCCGGTTTTGGAGACCGACGTTCTACCAACTGAACTAAGGACGCTCTTTAAATATCAAATTGTCAATCCGTCCGTTCGCAGAACCTAATTGAACTACGCACGCTCACCGCCTGTCCGGCAGATGAATTAAGGACGTTAAAATTACTTGGTTTCTTTGTGAACTGTATGTTTATTGCATCTCGGGCAATGTTTTTTCAGTTCAAGTCTTTCTTTTTGTGTTTTTTTGTTTTTAGTAGTTGTGTAGTTTCTTTCTTTGCATTCTTCACAAGCGAGAACTACCATTTTATCTACTTTTCCTTTGATTCCCATTGTGTACCTCTTATCTAGAATTTTTGTATTATCACCTGTTTTTTTACAAGCAAGATTTATAGAATGCGTCTTTTCCCTCATTCTATTATCCGCGCTTATTCAGTTGTAATAATATATTACAATAAACATGAAATAAGCAAAGTACCAATTTAATATTTCTTATAATTTCATAAATTTATAACTTTAATTTTTCATCCAGCATCAAATAATATGAATCCGGATTGTTAACAAGGCTTCTTTTGGACAAATAATCAACGCTCAGATTGTATGCTATAAATCCGATATTATAAGTTGCAGAGATAATAACTATAGGGGTCTTTGAATATTCTTTTATATTTTTTATTTCTTTAACAAGCCATTCGCCGGCAAAATCAGGCTGAAAATCGGTTTCCATCTGCAGGTCGGTCAGAATTAAATCAAAAGGGTTTTCTTTATTGTTTATAAGAATTTCTTTTGCGTCTTTGGCACAGTCTGTTATGACAAAATCCAAGACCGCTTTATCATAATTTTTCAGCAGTGCAGCATGAAATTTCTGCCACTCGGGTGTATCTTCCGCTATCAAAATTCTTTTTGCATTATCCATACCATATATTATACAAAAGATTGTCTTTCAGGGTAACTAAAACCACTGCTTTTTCACGATAACTTTATCTCATAAATCTGCAAAGATAATTTTGGATAAAAGGTATAACTTTATGAAATTATTTGAAACATTCAAAAGTCTTATCAGAAAAGTAGAAGAAATAGACAGAAAGTCAAAAATACTTTCTTCACAAAAGTATTGTTCGACAAACCCTTTTGCCTTTAAAAAAGATAGAACCTTTGTCTGGATTGATAAGACCGAGGAACATAAAGAAGAAAAAGATTAAGAAAGTGACTCGATAAGAGGCAGAAATTCCGGAAAAGAAATATCCACCCACTGAAACTCGTTTATCAAAACTGGCTTTTCACACACAAGACCTGCTGTGTAAAGGCTCATCGCAAGTCTGTGATCGTGGTAGCATTCGACTTCACAGCCGCCTTTAAGTCGGCTTTTCCCTTCAATAATAAATCCGTCTTGAGTTTCTTCTATATTTGCACCTAATTTTCTTAACTCTGTCACAAGACATTTTATTCTGTCGGATTCTTTGTTTCTTAAATCTCCCGCATCTTTGACAACCGTTGTACCGCTCGCCTGAGTAGCCGCCACCGCAATAACAGGAAGTTCATCTATCAGTCTCGGTATTATTTCCCCTTCTATTGTTACGGCTTTGAGTTCCGAGGTTTTTATCCTTATGTCTCCGGCTTCTTCGTTGCACTCAGTTTTTTTATCAAGAATTTCTATATCTGCACCCATCTGTTTCAAAACATCGATTATACCTGTCCGGGTCGGGTTAAGTCCGACATTTCTCAGTATAACATCGGAGTTTGGAGTAATTGCAGCAGCCGCCATAAAGAAAGCAGCAGATGATATATCCCCGCAAACAGAAATATTTTTCGGCTCCAATTTTGATTTTTTTATGCTGACTGTATTTCCTTTTACATTTATATCTGCGCCGAGATACTTCAGCATTCTTTCCGTATGGTCTCGGGAAACATACGGTTCTGTTACTCTGGTTTCGCCGTATGTGTTGAGTCCGGCAAGTAAAATGCAGGATTTTACCTGAGCAGAGGCTATCGGGGTTTTATAATCAATCGGAAAAAGTTCTTTGCCAAAGATTGTTAGAGGAGATTTAAAATCCTTATGCTTTATTTTTGCTCCCATGAGTTCCAAAGGAACAATTATTCTTCTCATCGGGCGTTTAGAAAGACTTTCATCTCCGTATAACTCTGCTTCTGTTTCCGGTCTTGAAGCAAGAATACCGGAAAACAAACGCATTGAAGTACCCGAATTTCCGCAATCCAGCCTGTACAAATCTTTTTTAAAAGCGTTTTTAGAATCTACAACAAGATGCTTATCTGAAATAAATTCAGCTTCACAGCCCAGTGCTTTTATTATATTCAATGTGCTTATACAATCCGCACCCGTAGAAAAATTGTTTATTTCAGCTTTCCCGCCTGTTAAAGCAAGAAACATCGCGCTTCTGTGGCTGATAGATTTGTCTGAAGGGATAACTATTTCGCCGTTTAGACCCGACGATTTATTGACAGTTAAATTCATATTAAATTATGTCTTTATAGGATTCTTCACTTGTCAGCATGTCATAGTTCAGTTCATTTTCATTATCAGCAATTACTGCCGTAACAACAGCGTCTGATGTGATGTTTAGCATGGTTCTGAACATATCAACGATTCTGTCCACTGCAAACAGGAAGGCAAAACCTTCTACCATTTGTGTAGGAGTTAAGCCCAGTCCGTTTAATACCAGTGCAATAGTTATTATACCGCCGCCCGGAATACCTGCACATGTGCTTGATGCAACAATAGCAAGCACTGCTATCTGAATAATCTGCAAAGGTTCTACGCTGATGCCGTAAGCCTGTGTAAGGAACAGCACTGCAATTACCTGAAACATTGCAGTAGCATCAAAGTTCAATGTTACACCTAACGGAAGTACAAAACTGCATACTTTATGAGAAATTCCTCTTTTTTCGCAACAGGCAATAACAAGAGGCAATGTAGCAGAACTGCTTGCCGTACCGAAACCAACCATCATAGCTTCTGCAATAGCTGCAAAAAACAGTCTTACCGGCACTTTAGAAAATACTTTCATAATTATCGGATATACTATAAAAAGCTGTATTGCAAAACCTATAAATATAGCAAGGAAGTATTTTGAAATACTCGAAAATACGGATATACCGAATGACGATATAGCTGTAGCTGTCAATGCAAAGATACCGGGTGCAGCAAGATACATAATACCGTCCGTTACTTTCATTGTTGCGGCAAATATTGATTCAAAAAACGAAACAACCGGCCTGTTGATTTCACCTACTTTTGCAAGCGCTATAGCAAATACCATAATAAATATGATTATCGGAATCATTTCGCCTTTGGATAGAGCTTCCATCGGATTAGCAGGAATCAAGTTTATTAGCAATTGAGAAAAATGTCCTTTTTGATCGGCAATAGCCTGGCTTACTATTTGCTGTGTTTCTACTGCAGATTCCTGACTAATAAAGGATTGTACGCCGTTGCCGGGATGTATTGCCCAGGCGAGTGTCAGACCTATTATTACTGCTGCAATTGAAATAATGGAATAATATACAACCATTTTTATACCGAAAGCACCCAGCTGCTTGTTGTCACCGATACTGGAGATACCAATGACTATTGCACTGAATACCAACGGTATAATTACCATCTGGATTAATCTTATAAAAGCCTGTCCTATGAAATTTAATACAGCATACAAAACATTATAAATTGCAGTGGGTTCATGTGTCGCATTATATGCGTGCATTGCAATACCGAGAATAATACCGGCAATTAAACCTAAAAATATATGCCCGTTACGCTTGATTCCAAGCCCGAGAGCAATCAATATCTGCATGTGTAATTTCATAATATTTCCTCTCTTACGTAAGATTATATTTTAGACAAGTATAGTTATTTTACTATTTTTTATAACACATGACAACAATTCATATAGAGGAATTTCATATTGTTTGCCGATTCTGAATTGTGTTTGCTGCATAATTTTGTGACAGTTTTTATATAATGATAAATTTCATAAGAATATGCAGAATGTTTCTTTTGAGTGTTTTAGAAGAGCACAAGCAGTACTCAAAAAGAAATATCCTACACCTTCTGATTTTATAGAAATTACACAGTGATTGGTTTTATTTTGGGGTATAAGGTTTTATGAGGCAGAGTCTTATTGTATTATTACAAATTTTTCTCGAACAAATTAGTTTATAATGTTATCAAATTTAACATCTTATTAATTTAAATTATGTTACTATTATCTAAAAGGGTAAAATAATGGATAAATTAACACCGAGTCAGGAAGATTATCTTGAAACTATATATGTAGAGTCACAGAAAAACGGCTGTGCCAAAGTTACGGAAATAGCAAAACTTCTTGATGTAAAAAAAGCTTCGGTTACGGGAGCTCTTAGCCATTTATCCGAAAAAGGATTGATAAATTATGCGCCATATTCACCTGTTACACTAACAAAATCAGGTGAAAAGGCAGCAAAAAAAATTCTTTTGCGTCATGAAGTAATGACAAATTTTTTTAAAAATATTCTTAAACTTGAAGAAAAAGAAGCCGTACTGAATGCCTGCAGAATGGAACATGTTATGACGGAAGAAATGTTTGAGAGGATACATACATTTTCACATTTTGTTCAGGATTATGCAAAAGAAAATACAGAGTTTGATAAGAGATTGAAGGATTTGTACAGGTAAATGAACAACTTAGAGAAAAAAATGGTGGCTGCGCTTACTGATTTAAAAGAAAACCACAATGTAGTAGGCGTAAAAGCGGAATTTGAGGCAGAGGGAACAAGAATGGAAGAGGCGCTTCGCCTCAAAGAAATTGTAACTAAAGCGGGTCTTGAACTCACAATAAAAATCGGCGGGTGCGAAGCTATTAAAGATTTGTTTGAAGCACGAACAATAGGAGTAAATACTGTTGTTGCACCAATGATAGAAACAGCTTATGCTCTCAAAAAATATGTAAATGCGACAAAATATGTTTTCCCGAAAGAGGAATGGATAGATGTTAACTTTTTAATAAACATAGAAACAATAACAGGCTTTAATAACTTAAATGAAATTACACAGACACAAGAGTTTAAAGATATTGACGGTATAACACTTGGCAGAGTCGATATGACAGGCTCTATGGGATTGTCCAGAGATGACATAAACTGCGATACTATCTTTAATATTGCACAAAACATTGCATTAAAGACAAAAGAGTACAATAAGCAGCTGGCAATCGGCGGGGGTGTTTCCGCACATTCTTTGCCGTTTTTTAAGAAACTGCCTCAAAACAGTCTTACAAAATATGAAACAAGAAAAGTTATTTTTGATGCACAAAAAGCTTTGCAATCCGATAATGCGGACAAAGGTATCTTAAAAGCAGTAGGTTTTGAATTGATGTGGCTTAGAAATAAAAGAGAGTTCTACGGAATGATTTTCAGAGAGGACGAAACAAGACTCGAACTTCTTGAAAAACGTTATAAGACATTGATTGAGCAGGCTGGCGGCCTTTCGGAATAGGACAGAGTTAATGGCACAAATTAAAGTTTCTGATTATATTGCAAAAAGATTAAAAGAAATTTATAACATACAGTTATTTTTTATGGTCTCAGGCGGTGGTGCAATGCACCTGAATGACAGTCTGGGGCGTTATATACCGTATGTATGCAATCATAATGAGCAGGCGTGTGCTATTGCCGCAGAAGGTTATGCAAGAGTAAGCCAAAAACTTGCAGTAGTAAATGTAACAACTGGTCCGGGTGGATTAAACTGTTTGAACGGCGTTTTCGGTCAGTGGACAGATTCTGTTCCTGTGCTGTATATTTCCGGTCAGGTTAAATATTCTACGACTTTAGCTTCGTGTCCTGATTTAAAACTTAGGCAGCTCGGGGATCAGGAGGTTGATATAGTCAGTGTGGTTAAGCCGTTAACTAAATATGCTGTAATGGTTACAAAGCCTGAAGAAATAAAGTATCATCTTGACAGAGCGGTATATGAGGCAACAACAGGAAGAAAAGGCCCTGTATGGCTGGATATACCTATGAATGTACAGGGTGCAATTGTTGAAGAAAATGATTTGATTGATTTTGATATAACCTGTAAAACCTCAATTGATGAAACATTTTTTCAAATTGATACAATATTGAATAAGATTGAACAGTCTAAAAGACCGCTTATTATTGCCGGTCATGGAATAAGGCTTTCCGGCATGAAAGATACTCTTTTAAAGCTTTTGAAAAAGCTGGATATTCCAGTTGTTACGACTTTTAACGGAATGGATTTACTCCCTTCAGCTTTTCCTAATTGCATTGGGAGAATTGGTACTATAGGACAAAGAGCTGCAAATTTTGCTTTACAAAACGCAGATTTAGTCCTTTGTTTAGGGTCAAGAAATAATATCCGCCAGGTCAGCTACAACTGGGAAAATTTTGCTAAAAAAGCCTTTAAAATCATGGTGGATATAGATGCTGCAGAATTGCAAAAACCGCTCGTAAAACCTGATATGGCGATAAATGCAAATCTGGAAGATTTTCTTCCCGTTTTTGAAGAAAAAGCTGCAAATATTGAACGCAGGGAGTGGCTTGATTTCTGTCAGAATTTAAAAGAAAAATATTCCTTTAAAAATACACCTGAATACGAACAAAAAGGTCAAAAAATAAATGTTTATCACTTTTTACACAGACTGTCGGAACTTATGCAAAAAGGAGATGCTTGTGTAACAGCAAACGGTACAGCAATAGTTGCAAGTGTACAAGCTGCCGTTATGAAAGAAGATGTAAGATATTTTTCAAATTCAGGTGATGCATCTATGGGGTATGACCTGCCGGCAGCAATAGGAGCGTGTCTTGCAAACAATAAAAAAAGTACAGTTTGTCTTGCGGGAGACGGATCCATTATGATGAATCTGCAGGAATTGCAAACAGTTGTACACAATAATCTGCCGATTAAAATCTTTATAATCAACAATGACGGCTACAGCTCGATTAAGCAAACCCAGAATAATTTCTTCGAGGGCAGAAATACCGGAGCCGGCAGAACAAGCGGTGTTTCTTTGCCGGATTTTGTAAAAGTGGGACAGGCTTTTGGCATAGAGTCTTTTAAGCTTGAAAAACCTGATGAGATTGATGATGCAATAGAAAAAACTCTTAATGCCACAAATCCTGTTATATGTGAGGTGCTGGTAAATCCCGATTATATTTTCACGCCCAAGCTTTCTTCAAAAAAACTTCCCGACGGAACTATGGTTTCTCCATCTTTAGAAAATATGTATCCTTTCCTGCCGGAAGACGAATATAATGCAAATATGCTGCAATAATGTTTGATACCGGCTTAGACAAAATATAACGAAAAATTCCGGTTAAATATTAACCGGAATTTTTGATGTTGGAATATGAAATATTCTCATTTTATAATTAATATATACAAGGTACTTGTCCGCGTGAAACCTCTTCTACGCTCGGAGCCTGATTGCTGGTTTTAGGATAAACTGTTTTGGCTTTGTATTTGCCTGTATAGAACCCAAATTCATCCTTAATAGCTTTATATTTTGTAACTGTATTGTTATTTAAATCTGTGTATTTTGCTTTAGTGATAACTGTATCACCTGTAGAAGGATCTCTCATTCTTTCTGTGCATGTTTCATATGATTTATATATTGTACCTCTTCTATCACAAGTTTCTTTTGATACAATTTTGTCGTCTTTGTATGTGTGTTCTCTTACCACTCTATTGTTATCAAAGATTGTTTTATCATATACTTTATTACCATTTGCATCGAATCTTTCACTTACAATTTTATTACTATTAAGATTGTTAATTCTTGTAATAGTTTCTTTGGAACCGTCAGAATAGAATCTGTCAATTGCCTGTCCTTGTTCTCCATACATATTATTTTTTGAAGAATATGGCTGTGACTGGGATATAAGGGTGGGTTTTTGCGGTTTTACTTTTTTATTGTTTACACGGTTCATTTTAACAGCACCGTTTTGCTGATATTCGATTAGAGTATCTTTGCCGGTAGTATTTGTAAACGTTTTTACAGGCTTGCCGTCTACAGGATTATATGATGTTCTTCTGATTGTTCCGTCTAATGTAGTTACATTTGATTTTAAAAGCTGCCCCGCTTCATTATATTCTTTTACCATTACAGCACCATTTTTATTTACTTTGCGGACTTCTTTGTGTCCGTTAGGGAGTACTCTTTCCGCTGTTTTTGTAGCTTTTGCTTTTTTGATTACTTCTTCTATTTCTTTAGCAGCTTTTTGCTGTGTTTGATATACAAAAGCATCTTTTTGTGATGTAATATCAGCAATTTCTCTGGCTGCTTTTCCCTTAAGAGCCTGTATTTCCTGCTGCACCTTGCCTACGGCCTCTTCGCCTAATTGTACAGCTTTTTTTACTGCTTCTTCTATTGCATTCTGGGCGCTTTCTTTTGAAACGCCGCCTAGTGCTTTACTTTTTAATACAGAATATGCCTCTTTTGTAATATTAGAAATTTGTTCGGGGTTGATAGCCATAAAAATATTCCTTTCCTAAAGTAAAAACTACACTTATTAATATAAAAACCGCTGCACAAATAAAATTGATGACTCCTATTTTTCCCGCATATTACATAATGCTGTTTTATTCATATATTCAGACAAAAAACAAGCTTAATATTTGTTTACAAAAAAGGAGAAATGTTTTCACACTTCTCCTTTAAAAATTAATATTAAAAAACTAATTTCCAGAAACCTGCATCAAGCTGTAAGCAGAACTCCAAGGATTTGTGGATTTTGCCATATTTCTTGCTCTTTTAAGCTTTTCTTTTTGAAGTTTTTCCTGTTCTTTTTGAGCTTTTTCCATTTTTTTAGAGTCAGTTTTTCTGATTTTTAAATTTGCATAAATCAGATTCAGCGCACTCTGGTAAGAATCTGTTTTGTAATTTGCTTTTACCTTTTCAGGATAATTATAATTTGCATAGTCATATATATTCATGATTCTTTCTTCGCAGGAAAGATTGGAATCTAATAACCCGCCTGCTTCAGTAAAATCTGATTTATACACAACAGAAATCAATGCCAGAGGGTTATATCCTGCTGTCATAAGAAGGTCCACAGCGGTTATATCTGCTTCTTTTTCATTGTCTTTATTTACCTTATTTGAAGAAATTGTTTTTATAAGACCTACTGTTGCAGAACCGTTCTCCGTTTTTGTATTCGGATTAACAGAAGAAAGCAATGAATCAAAAATAGAAGATTTGGCAGTATGACCGTTTATAAGGTGTCCTATTTCGTGTGCAACAACCGCAGCCAGCTCATTGTCATTTTCAACATATTTCAAATCTCCGGCATAAATATAAACAGTTTGTGTATACGTTGCTTCCGAATTCATATTTTGATTGTCTGTTACCTTAAATGTAACAGTAGAAGGCATCTTGTTAGCCTTAATAATATTTTGTCCGATAGTATTAAGATGGCCGACATTTTTTGAATCAAACCAATTTGTTGATGTGTTATACGAAGCAGCATACGCACCTGCAAAAAATGCGGGCATACATGCCAGCAGAGAGAATAACATTAATGTAAAAATCTTTTTCATATATACTCCTTTCCATGTATAAAAATATTATAGACTGTTAAAAAATTTTTATACATGAAAATATGCGAAAAATATGACATCTTAACAAATTTATTATAAAATCAGTGTATGAAGGTATTTTTAACAGAGTTTCATTACAAAAAAAAGTTTACATTCTCTGAGAAAATTGGAGCAGGTTTATTATACGTTATACTTGCGCTGCCATCTTTAGTATATTTTTGCATAGTTAAAGTCAGAAATTTTTTATATAACAAAAATATTTTAAAAACCTATCAACCGCACACATATACAATCTCAGTAGGAAATCTTACAACCGGAGGCACGGGAAAAACCCCAATAACAGCGGAAATTGCAAATTATTTCAGCAAAAAAGGCGATTATCCCGCAATTCTGTCACGCGGTTACGGCGGAAAATTGCAAAACAGAGAAGTCAATGTAGTTTCCGACGGTAAAAATATCAACTTTACGGCAAAAGAAGCAGGCGATGAACCTGTATGGCTGGCAAAGCATTGTCCGAAAACTGCTGTTTTGACCTGTGCTAGCAGAGTAAAGGCAGCAAAGTTTGCAAAAAATAAACTGCACTGCACAAAACTGATTCTCGATGACGGATATCAGCACAGAAAAATCGGCAGGGATTTAAATATCCTTGTTGTAGATTCAGAAAAGCAATTCTCAAACGGTTTTGTTCTGCCTCTCGGTGCTCTGAGAGAACCCTTATCAGAGATTAAACGTGCAGACAGGATTATTGTTACAAATAAAAATTTCAATGATAAAAAAGCAAAAACTTTTGCCAGATATTTAAGAAAAAAATATAATATTCCGACATTTGTCTGTTCCATGCTGCCGGACACAATATATGACATAAAAACAGACGCAGCTATCGAAGAAAATCAGCCGGTTATTGCTTTCAGTGCTATCGGACAGCCAGAGCAGTTCTACAAATATCTGCGCCATTATGATGTTATGGCAACAAAAGATTTTCCCGACCACCATATCTATACAAAAGAAGATATAGAATGTCTCAGACAACTAATGAAAAAATATGATGCAAAATATATGATAACAACAGAAAAAGATGCAGTAAAAATAAGAGAAATTGCGGATAAAGACAATGAGATTTTTTGCCTGAAACTAAAACCGGTTTTGGCTTTGAAAGGAATTCTGGATGAATAAAAAATATAAAATTCTTGTTATGAGATATCGTTTTATAGGGGATACTATTCTTACAATTCCTTTTTTGAGAAATTTAAGATATGCATATCCTGATGCACAGATAGACATGCTCGTTGCACCGGTTTCCGGAGAAGTTATTGATAAATGCCCTTATGTCGACAACTTTATTTATTTTGATACGACAAAAAAACACAGATATGAAAATAAAGCAGGAAATGAAAAAAAAGATTTTCTGTATTACGTAAAATATTTAAAAGAACAAAAATACGATAAAGCCTATGTCTTAAAACGTTCTTTTTCCAGCGCCTTTCTTGCTTTTGCTGCAGGTATAAAAGAAAGAATAGGATTTAATACGGAATGCAGAGGCTTTCTGCTTACAAAAAAAACACCGTATATTGAAGATAAACATGAAATTGATTGTTTTCTTGATGTCTTAAAAACTGACAATATAGAAGTAAAAGATAACTATCTTGAAAACTGGGTAACACAGGAAGAAATTGAAGAAGTAAAAGCAATAATGCGTGAAAAAAATCTCAATCCCGATGACGAAATAAAAAAAGTAATTATTCACGCAACAAGCGGAAACCGCAAAAAAGAATGGGCAAAAGATAAATGGGCAGAGATTATCACCTGGCTCAGCAATGAAGCAAACGTGCAAGTCGTTTTTAACGGAACCCAAAACGATTCTGCAGTATATGACGAAATAATGTCTTATATAAAAGAAGATTTAAAAATACCGCCTGTAAATTTTTGCGGATGTTTCAATCTTCGAAAAACTCTTGCTTTTACAAAATTGTGCGGCCTAATTGCCGGATGCGACAGCGGAAATCTTCATATAGCAGCGTCTGTAGGCACACCTGTAATCGGAATATACGGTCCTATGAATACAATTAAATGGCGTGCTTATTCGGAGGATTCCATTGTTATAAAAACAAATCTGCCCTGTCAGCCCTGCGGATTGAAAAAGAAATGTAAAAGAGATTATCAATGTATAAAAGATATCAGTGTTGAACAGGTAAAAAGAGAAATTGTCGAGAAAATAGCCTCTCAAATTCAATAATAGTTTGATTCTAATACAAACGGTGTAGTTTTTATTTATTGGTTCAATTTTTGAAATTATCACCCGTTATATTTATATGTAAGCCGTAAAAATAATAAGGTTACGGGATTATTTTTCCTCAACAATAATTTTAGATACATATATAGAGAATCAAGGAATTTATGATAGACACAGATTCATTGTACGGACAAGACATATTTTTAAAAGTCGGCAATTATAACAAAAACATTTTTGAGGCAATAAATGAGACAAAAGATTTTATCTCAAATAATCATTGTCCTTTTCTTAATATTGATATATCGGGTCTGAACATGATAGATGCACTTAAAGTCTGTGTATTATCGTCTACTTTCCATTTTGCAAAATATGCAAACGGAAAAATAAAATGGTTTGTTAAAGATGAAAGAACAAAAGAGCAAATTGAGCTTTTAAAACTAGATAATATAGAAATTGAAATCAAACGTTCTAAGAGAAATTATACGGATTTTGGTGAAAGCTTTGTAAGAAAACTGTCAATTTGCAAATAATATCCGCGTAAAATTCATGATGAACTTAGATTCAATTTGCTACATAAAGTCATCTATACTTTCAAAAACATGTTCTTTTGTTATATCTGATACGCTAACAACGCTGTAATGGCTATTCGGCAAAATAAAGCGAATTTTTCCGCCTTTTGCTTTTTTATCAAGAAACATCTCTTCGTAGAATTTTTCTTTATCAAGGTTAAAGCCAACAGGAGCTATATCGTAATCGTCTATCAGTTCCATAGCTGATTCAAAATAGTCTTTGCTTATCAAACCTCTGATTAAAGCAAGTTTAAATGCCATTTTTATACCCGCACCAACAGCTTCTCCGTGGGTGTATACAGTATAATTTGTAAGGTTTTCAATAGAGTGAGCAAATGTATGTCCCAGATTTAATATAGCTCTTAGGCCTTTTTCTGTTTCATCCTGATTTACAACAGAAGCCTTTAAAGTGCAGCATATATCAATGAGTTTTGACATAATATCAGGATTTAAATCAAAAATCTCCTGCTTATTTTGTTTTAGAAAATCAAACAATCTGTAATTCAAAGGACAAGCGCAGGATTTTTCTATAAAAGCATATTTTAAAACCTCTGCCAGCCCTGTTTTAAGCTGTCTTAACGGAAGTGTTTTCAAAACGGAAATATCCGTAAGTACAAGTTTGGGCTGATAAAAAGCACCGATAAGATTTTTTCCGTGTTCATGGTTGATTGCAACTTTCCCGCCCACAGAAGAGTCTACCTGAGCAAGAAGAGTGGTCGGTATCTGGATAAAGTCGCAGCCTCTCATATAGCTTGCCGCCGCAAAACCTGCCATATCACCGATAACGCCTCCGCCAAAAGCAATTATGCAGTCATTTCTCTCCAATTTATGTTCAACGGCTGTATCCAGTATAAGTTTATAATTTTCGATGTTTTTGTATTCTTCACCGTCTTCCAGTATGAGCCATACGGAATTTTTTATATTAATATTGCTCATATATAATTTTGCAACTGTTTCATTAGTTACAATCAGAAGTTTGTTTGCTTTTGTATATTTTTTTATGATTTCATCTGCGTTTTCAAGCAAATTCCGGCCTATTAATATGTCGTAAGAATAAGCCTGTTTTTCCGGTATATTTACTTTTTGTTCAATTAATTGTGTCATATTTTTCTATTATTTCATCCGCAATTTCTATAAGTTCTTTTTTCTCTGTATTTATCTCAAAATCAGCCATTTTATAAAAAGGCTCTCTTTTTTTTATTAATTCAATAAGCCGTTCTTTAGGGTTAGGGTGTTTGAGCATAGGACGATGATTTATATTAGTTTTTCGTACTCTTGCCAGCAGTTCATCAACAGATGCTTTAAGATAAAAAATCACGCTGTTTTTCTTTAAAAGTTCTATATTATCAGGGTTCTCAACAATTCCGCCGCCTGTTGCTATTACCTGATTATGATAATTTGCATATTTTGCAATCAAATCGTGTTCGAGTTTTCTGAAATGGGCTTCTCCTTCAATCGCAAAAATTTCTTCTATATGTTTTTTTGCAAGTTTTTCAATTTCTTTGTCTATATCAAGATACTGAAAATCTTTTAATTTTTCATCGAGAAGATGGGCAATTGTACTTTTGCCTGCACCCATCATACCTATTAAAACAATGTTCTTTTTGTTGTCCAAAATTTTATCCTAAATTTTTTATGTAATTATTGTAATTAGTTTTTGTTTCTTCAATGCTGTCACCGCCGAATTTTTCCAAAAATGCATCAGCAAGAATAATTGCAGCCATTGCTTCACCGACTATTGCACAAGCCTCAACTGCACAAGTGTCTGAACGTTCAAAATGAGCGGCATAAGATGATTTTGTTTCAATATCAACTGATTGCAGCGGTTGTTTCATTGTCGGGATAGCTTTCATTGTTACTTTTAAAACAATATCTTCGCCATTTGTCATGCCGCCTTCTATGCCGCCGGCATTGTTGGTTTTTCTGTAATATTTTGCATTGTCTGTGTCATAGAATATTTCATCATGTGTAGACGAACCTGATAAAGCTGAACAAAGACAGCCTGCTCCTATTTCCACGGCTTTTACCGCGGGAATGCTCATAAGTGCCTGAGCCAATCTGCCATCCAATCTTTTATCCCAGTGAACAAAAGAACCGAGACCGGCCGGAATATTTTTAAATACTATTTCAAATCTTCCTCCGAGTGTATCTCCGTTTTCTTTTGCCTTGTCTATTTCGTTTCTCATTGCATCTTCTTCAAAAGAATTACCTATCTGCAAAACCTTTGATGAATATTCAACGCCGAATTCCTTTAAAAAGCATTTTGCAATTGCACCTACCGCCACACGGGAGGCAGTTTCTCTTGCGCTTGAGCGTTCCAGTATGTTTCTTACATCTTTTTGATTATATTTCTGTGCACCGGCAAGATCAGCATGTCCTGGGCGAACACGGGTTATTTTTTTTTCTTTTACAGCTTCCAGTATATCAGGGTCATTTTCATCAACATGCGCAACCGACATAGGGATTGTCCAGTTTTGCCAGTCTTTGTTCTGTATTTCCAGACAGATTGGGGCACCTGTTGTTATTCCGAATCTGACACCGGATTTTATTTGCACTTTATCCGTTTCTATCTGCATACGGGCGCCTCTTCCGTATCCCTGCTGACGTTTTGCCAGTTCTTCATTTATAAATTCACAGTCAATTGCTACATTTGCGGGCATTCCTTCAATGATAGCATTAAGGCACATTCCGTGAGATTCTCCCGAGGTTAAAAATCTGAATTTATTCATTATTGAAAAAGCTTTCTATATACTCTCACAAGGCAATTATATTCTAATTTTCATGCTTCCGCAACCTAAACAAATTGTAAAACTCCCTGAGAGTATAATACCCCTCAGTGTATTCTGTATGATATAATTTGTCTGTGAATTTTATGATGGTTTGAAAATCTTTTTGAGTTCAATCAGAGGTGATAATGGAAAATACAATCGATACAATTTATGACAGAAGAAGTGTAAGAAAATATATTGATAAAGAAGTTAATCCGGATTTAGTTGATGAGATTTTAAGAGCAGGCATGTTTGCACCCTCAGGATACAACAAGCAGCCTTGGGAATTTGTAGTTTTTAATAAAAAAGAAATTATAAATGAAATTAAAAATATGCATCCTTATGCTTCATCGCTTGAAACGGCGCCTGTGTGTATAATGGTATGCGGAGACACACAAAAAGAACTTGCAGAAGGTTTTTATCAGGTAGATTGTTCTGCCGCTATTGAAAATATGGTGCTTGCAGCAAGAGCGCTCGGACTTGACACCTGCTGGATGGGGATATACCCGTGGGAAGATGTAATGGCAGCTTTTTCACAGCGTTTTAGCCTTCCTGAAAATATCAAACCGTTTGCTTTAATAGCACTCGGGTATGCCGAATCAAGACAGCCCCGCCCGAAACGTTACGATTCTTCTAAAATACATTACAACAAATGGTAATAATATGAAAAAATACAAAGGCATAATATTCGATTTTAACGGCACACTCTTCTGGGATTCAAAAAAGCATCAGGAGGCATGGAGAGAATATTCCAAAAAACTCAGAGGAACGCCGTTTACAGATGAAGAAATGCAAAAATATATGTTCGGCAGAACAAATGAAGATATCATCCGGTATTTAATCGGCAAACAACCCGATAAAGCACTTGTCGAAAAATGTCAGAACGAAAAAGAAGCAATATACCGTGAAATGTGTCTTAAAGACAGAGAACATTTTGTACTTGCAAAAGGCGTTGAAAAATTTCTTGATTACCTCTGTGAAAATGAGATACCGCACACCATTGCAACAATGTCAGAAGAGGTTAATGTTAAATTTTTTATAAAAGAATTTAATCTGGCAAAATGGTTTGATATAGAAAAAATCGTCTATGATGACGGAAAAATCAAAGGCAAACCGGCACCGGATATTTATCTAGCGGCAGCAAAAAATCTGAATCTTGCGCCTTGTGATTGTATAGTTGCAGAAGACGCACTATCCGGTATAGAAGCTGCTCATAGTGCAGGTATAGGGAAAATCATTGCAGTCGAATCCATGGAAACAAGAGAACTATACAGCAAAGTTGCTGCTGTGGATGAAATTATTGCGGATTTTGATGAGTTTGACAGAAATTGGTTATTTACAAAATTAGATAAGGTAAGTTCATTATGAAAAAATTAAAAAGTCTATTTGTTTGTTTAGCTGTTATTGCAGGGTTGTCTATTGCTGCAGGCAGTGCATTTTCTAAAGTTGTTATGGATGATATAAAATTACCGGAACCTGTAATCACAGGAGGAATGTCGTTAATGGAAGCCTTGAAAAACAGACATTCTTCAACAAAATTTACTAAAGATGAAGTTCCTCTTCAAAAAATTTCTGAGCTTTTGTGGGCTGCAGACGGTGAAAACAGACCTGACGGAAAAAGAACTGCCCCGAGCGCTCTAAATACACAGGTGATTACTATATATGTTGCATTACAAGACGGTATTTACAAATATAATCCTCAAATGCATACGCTGGAAGCTTTTTCTAAAGAAGATATTCGTCCCATAATAGGTTCTAAGGCACCTGTTATTTTATTGTATGTAGCAAATTTGGCAAGACAGAGCAAGTATCTTGCAGCAGTAGACTGCGGATTTATAGGACAGAATGTTTATTTGTACAGTGCTGCAAACAACTTAAACACTGTATTTCTATACGGGGTTAACAGCAGCGCACTAAACTATAAACTCGGATTAAAACTCTGTGAAGAAGTCCTTTTTGCACAGCTTGTAAGCAATGCACCTTTTAAATAAATCAATAAAAACAGAAGCGTGCTTTAATAAAAAGCACACTTCTGCAAGGCGAGATTGATTGGTCTTATTCTGTGGATTATTTACATCCGCAGTCGTTGTTACAATCACAGGGATTTGTGTTGCAAGGATCACAAGGCTGTACCGGTGCTGCACATCCTGTAACAGAGTTGCAGCCAAAAGCAACCGTTATATTTTCTCTCGGATTTACAGAGGTAACTCTGTTGCCTTTCGGGTCAACAAGGTAAGCAACCTCATCTCCGGTATGCTGCAAGAGCCCTATAGTACCGGACAGAGCTGTTCTTGTCAAATCAATAGGAGCTTTAACAAGTGCTTTTGTTGAATCCATTAAGCTTCTGCCTGCTGCAGGAAGCTGTCCCTGGAAAGTTTCACCAAGAGCAAGTCCTACACCGTCAGTAACGTGTTCGGCAGCATTACCGAGTGAAACAATTGCGCCGCCCACAGTTCTGCCTACAGTACCTAACACGCCGCCGGTCCAGTTGAACGGAGCTTCAATTACTTTAGCAAAGAAATTCGGCTTTTTATCTGTTTTTACCTGTGCGGTCAGTACCTGCTGCGGTAAATCTGCTTTGCAATTTTTGCATTGAATTCTTTCAAATGAAAGTTTCAAGCCGCCTTTGCAGTTGCCGGTAGGTCTTTCAACTTCCGTAACTTTACCGTAAACTTTAGAACCTGCAGGGAAGGTCTGTCCGTTTATAGTAACGCTTTCAGTTGTTTTTGCCGCAAATCTGTCACCTATAGTAGCTGATTTTGCACTGATTTCGTCTTCGAATTTCAGACAAAGTGTAGGAATGGTTACAACTTCGTCTTTTGCCACAAATGCTGCACCGCCCGTGCATCCGCAGTCAGGTGCCGTGTAAGCTACGTCTTTTTTAGAATAGCCCATTGCAACTCTGACACTTTCAAGCATTGATGCTACATCAGCACGGCTTGCATCTTTGCATGCCTGAATTTCATTCGGGTTTGGTGTATCACTTAAAGCGCCTGATTCTATGGCTTTTGCTACCGGGATTTTTGCCCAGGACGGGACTTTGTTGCCGTCACAGTATTTGCTTAAGATTTCATCTGCTTTACAGTTGTCCATTTCACATGGAATGCCTTTTGCAAGTGTAACCATAGCTTCCGCTCTTGTTACCGGTTTATTCGGCTTGAATAAATCACCGGGATAGCCTTCCATTAAGCCGTTTGCAACTGCAGTATTGATAGCCTGATTTGCCCAGTGGTCAGCAGGAACATCTTTGAATGTTTTTTGCGGACAACCGCAGCTTCTGAGGTTGAAGCCGTTAACAGCCATTGAAGCTATTTCAGCACGAGATACAGGCAGATTAGGCTTGAATGTTCTGTCGGGATAACCGGCAACGACTTTATTTTCTGCAAGCAGGTTAATATCGCATCCTGCCCAGAAACCTGCAGGTACATCTTCAAATGACGAAGCACCTGTGATAGGTGATGCACCGCCTGTAATCGGAGGATTATAAGGTACAATTGTACGCTTAATTACATCCATGCCTGATGATGTCTGCATTTCTACAGGGCATCCCGTGTTTGCAACAGGTGCTGCACCGCCTGTGATAATCTGGTCTATTGATTGTCCTATAACAGGCATGTCTGCTGCTGCACCGGTTGTAATACCTTCGCCGCAATCACATCCGCATGTGGGCAGGTCAGAAACCATTACACCTTGAGACGGAGCAATAGGACATCCGCAGCCTGCGCTTTCGCCGATAATTACATTATTGGCTTCGGAACCTACCATCTGGCTGTCGGAGTATACGTTAGCCGGATAAGCATAATGCTGTTTTGACAAGGATTTGTCATGATTTCTCGAAGCACAAACTGATTGTACTACGGGCTGGCAGTCGCAAGGAACTGCAGCTTCACAAGGGTTGCACGGATCAACAGGCGCACATGTGTTGCAAGGGTCGCACGGTGCGGCACATCCTGTATTGCAACCGCAGTCAGGTTCTGCAGCAGGTACGCACGGGCATACTGCTGTATCAGGAGTTACATCTGCCTGACATCCAGAAATCGGGCAAGCAGCAAGCTTTGACATATCTAAACTGGAAATATCTACATTACTTGCAATCCCCGAATTCATTGTACCTGCCATCAACCCTATTGTTAAGGCAGCGGCAAGTGTAAGTTTGTTAATTGTCATCTTTCCCTCCTTAATTAAACAAACTGAAAATCGGATTTACCCGCTCCAGTGTTGTATAAATACACTTTTTTATTCGGATTAAAATCCAATTTACGATAATTAACATCTTATGCCGTATTATTACGGTGAAACCTTTAAAAAAACATTACCGTTTATGGTTACCTTTGCAGGCTATTAAAATTTATATTATTAATACAAAAAATTAAAAAAAACGGCTTAATCATAATGATTAAGCCGTCGGAATGAAATTTCTTTACATTCCTCGCCATTGTGTGGATTTTGTGAAGTGTGTGAAGTGTGAAGTAAATGAAGTAAGTGTATGTG
>CALUVO010000087.1 GCA_944324245.1 Candidatus Gastranaerophilales bacterium
AAAAAAGATTGCAAAACGACTTAAATCAAGTTGAAACTCAGCAAAAAGCTTGTGATACAGAAATCGATTCTGTTAAGAAAGTTATGGAAAAGAACATTGAAAGAACTTTCAAAGTATTTTCTTAATCATTAGTCAATAATTAATAATTACAAATATAATATCGCAAACCAAATAAAACCGCTTTCAAATAAAATGAAAGCGGTTTTATTTATCAAAAACACTTTATCTTACAGCAATTGCGTCTGCTTTATCTATTTTGTCCAAAAGAATCTCAATTTGTTCTTTTATTGCTTTTAAAATTGTACCTAAATCGAGTTTAAAGTTATAAGCACCGGGCCATAAATTTTCCATAATATACTCCTATCTAATTTATATCCTTATACAATTAGTATCGGGAGCTTTAATATAAAACTTTAGGCACATGAATACAAAAGTAAAAAAAGTTTACATTACAGATTGCCCACTCTCAATGCCTTGAACAAATACAGCAAGCATAAAAGTTCTATAATCAGCTTTTTATTTGGAAAATCGTACTGATTTTGTTCTATGACACTGTAATATATCCGGTTATAGCACTATGTGCCGCAACAGCAGGCGAACACAGGTAAATAAAGCCCTTTGTATTTCCCATTCTGCCCTGAAAATTTCTGTTTTGTGTTGCAAGACAGACCTCACCGTCTCCTAAGATACCCGCATGTACCCCGACACAAGGACCGCACCCCGGCCCAAGAATTTGAGCACCGGCATCAATCAGTATTGTTATCAAACCCTCTTCTACAGCCTGTTTATAAATATCTTTTGATGCAGGAACAACTATCATTCTTACATCAGAATTAACCTGCTTTTCTTTTAAAATTTCAGCAACAATTCTTAAATCCTCTATCCTTCCGTTTGTACAAGTGCCGACAAAAACCTGATTTACTTTCACGTCTTTTAGTTCTTTTGCAAGCTTTGTGTTATCTACGGTATGAGGGCACGAGACTGTAGGTTCGAGTTTTGATGCATCAATTTCTATTACTCTTTCATAAACAGCATCTATATCAGGTTTTATTTCGACAAATTTATCTTCCCTGCCGTGTTCTTTTAAATATGCTTTTGTTTTTTCATCAGTAGCAAACAATCCTGCTTTAGCACCTGCTTCTACAGCCATGTTTGCAAGTGTAAATCTGTCTGCCATAGTCATATTTTCAATAGTAGAACCGTGGAACTCAAGTGCTCTGTATGTTGCACCATCTGCACCTATCATTCCTATTAAATGCAGTATCAAATCCTTTGCATAAACACCTTTTTGAAATTCACCTTCGACAACAATTTTAAAAGTAGAAGGAACTTTGAGCCAGGTTTTACCAAGAGCCATAGCAACTGCAACATCAGTAGAACCCATTCCTGTAGCAAAAGCGCCTAATGCACCTGATGTACAGGTATGAGAATCAGCACCAACCAGGATTTCACCCGGATTTACAAAAGATTCCACAAGCCGCTGGTGACATACTCCGCAGCCTGTTTCTGACAAAATTGCACCGGTTTCTTTTGCAAATTCTCTTAAAACTATATGAGTGTTTGAAAGTTCTTTTCTGGGACTCGGTGATGCGTGGTCAATAAACAATATGCAACGTTCCGGATTAGCCGGTTTCGATTTCCCGAGTTTTTTAAATTCCTGCACCATTAAAGGGCCTGTTCCGTCTTGCACCGCAGCCACATCTACTTTTGCAATACAAAGTTCACCGGCATTTACCACATGGCCTGCATGTTTTGAAATTATTTTTTCTGCAATTGTTTGACCCATATTATTCTCTTTTCTTAAACTCCAATACCTGCATTAATAATATCAAATTTGTGCATTATTTGTACAGCTATAAAATTAATGTTAAATTATGTAAATATATACAAAGTATATGTTATATATATTCAAGTTAGGGCATTATATTAATGTAGCCAATTCTCTTTATACTTTCTCTTCCACTCCTTTTCTCCATGATGAAAACTTTGCCGGCTGATGTGTAAGTCAGACGGCTTTTTCTTTGCCTTCTTATATTGATATTTCAATAATTAAGATGATTACTTTCTTTTTATAAATATTATAATAAATATGTATATTAATATGCACGAAAGTATTAAATGATTTGCCCCAAATGTAAAACGCCAATAGGTGAAAATGAACTTGTCTGCCCGAAATGTAAAAAGGTTTTGAGGCTGCAATGCCCTGTATGCGGTGCTGTTACAAAAAATACAGTATGTGACAAATGCGGGAATGTGATTCTTAACAAATGCTATAAATGCGGCAAGCTCAACTCAACAACACATGAAAAATGTCCGAAATGCGGACTTGATATTAATGCAAGTATTGGCTTAAGAGAATCTTTAATAGAAGAATTTGCAGCGCTCACAATAGAAATAACAAATTTTGAAGAAATAAGAAACGTACTGAGAAGCGACAAATTAAAGAATAAATTCAAGAAAAATTTCTATGAAATGATAAAAAAAGCTGCTTCTTCTAAAAAACTCCGTGTACAAATTATAGAAGACACTTTTATTATAAGATTTTGCAAAGACTACAGTTTTGTTGATTCCTGTAAATCAGCTATAGATTTTTCTATTTATATAGCGCAAACGGTTGCCGAAATTAACAAAAAATTATTTGATGCCAAAGGTATTGAGCTCAAAACACAGATGGCAGTACAAAAAAGAGATGTGTACTCTAAACCTTCTGAATACAAATCAGGACTTAATATAAATATAGTCTACTCATCTAATGCCAATGCGCATAGATTCCACAATACAGAGGTTGTTGTTGACTCGTTTGTTTATCAGGCTGCAAAACTGGATTACCCGTTCCAGTCGTTGAGTGCGGTATATGTCAAAAACTGCATGGTGATGTTTTTTGAACTTATACTGCATCAAATAATAAAACCCCGCAAAGAAAAGAAAATTGACGCAAATAAAATTACACTCCCGAAAAATATTGATTATGAACCGGACGAAGAAGAGAATGAATCCAATTTAATTAACTTCAAAAGTCTTAATTGCACATTTATAAAAGCAAAACAGCAAAATCTGCTTAATGAAATATCCAAAATTCATAATAAAAATATCGAAAACCCTATAATATCAGTACGTTCTTCGCAAAGAAACGGAAAGCTCAATCTAATTTCACTTGACGAGATAAAAAACATATACTCTGATTATAATCTGGTAAGATTCGCCTGTCCCAAAGCTAACAAATATACAGCATACGGGCTTTTTAAGCAAATGGTGCTTGCATACAGAGGTAGTGATGAGTTTTCTGTACTGACAAATCCTTCGTTAATTGACAAAATAACGGATAATCAAAATATAAAAGATTTATTAAAGATGAATATTACATCTCAGACTCATCCTGAGGATATGAGGTATTCATATTTTGAGTCTTTTACAAAATTTATAGCATCAATTCCTTACAAAACAGTTTTTGTTATAGATGATTTTGAAAATGCTGATGAGGGTTCTTTAGATATACTAAAATATCTGTACGAAAATGATATGCTTTCCAATGTCGGATTTATTATTTCATGCGATGAAAAATATTCTCTTCACAGAAAAATTTACAGGCTTATGACAGCGCCGAACTATTTTGAAATAGAAATAAGACCCTCTTCAAATAAAAACATACTGCAAAATAATATTGAAAAGCTCCAAAATATAAAAGAAACCTTCTTTGTTGAAAAAGTACTTGAAAATACAAAAGGGTCATTTTTCTATTTTGAGGAAGCAATAAAATACCTGAAAGATAACTCTGTAATAGAACTCAAAAACAACAAATATGTAATACTAAAAGAAAGAATGATTGTAATCCCGTATAATCTGAATGAATTGGTACAAAAAAGAATTTCGTACTTAAAAACAGAAGAAAATGCCTTTGAATTATATGCTTCATTACTGTTAACCGGAGAAAAACTGCCCGTAAGTATTCTCGCATCATTAGGCATACCTGATGCAATTAAGGTATTGAAATATCTTGAGACACAGGAATTTTTAAAAATTGTACAGGATAAAGAAATAATCTTAAATAATTATAATTTGTACAGAGATAATTTAATTTCTGCGTGTGAAAAGCAAGAAATTGAAACTATTGCCAACAGTCTGCTGGAGCATATTTATATAAATATAAAAATTTCAAACAGTACAAAAGCAATAATTCTTGAATATGCAAATCTAAAAAAAGAAGCCTTTGCCCACTGGCATGCACTGGCAATGATTTCAGGGCAGATAGGTGATTTTTCTGCTTATTTAAATTGCACAAATAAATTTTTATCTCTTGTTGATAATGTAATAGATGCTGATACAGATAAAACTGTAGATCAGGTAAAAATGGAGGTTTATACAGAACTTGCTTCATTGATGTACAAATATTATCCTGACAAAATCATGTCATTTTTACAGACACTTTTATCAAGCCGGGAAATTCAAAACGATGACAAAAAACTCAGAGAAATCTCTAACAAACTTGTACAGAGCTGCTTGATGAGCGGAAACTATAACAATGCACTGGAATACATAGGACAGCTTATTTCAAGAACTCCTGCAGGTAGTTTTAATCCAAAAGATAAAAATTTTAACTTGAACTATTTTCTTATAAATCTGGTTACGCTTGAAATTTACTTTAATCTCGGACGTCTCAATGAATGTATAGATTTAGGAGATGAACTATTCAAATATATTGATATAAAAAATCCAACAGAGGCAATAGTTCCTGAAGGTTTTTCTAAAAAACAATTTGAAGATGCGCTTTTAGATGCATTATTTTTCATTTCAGCGTCCAGAATTATTCAACTAAAACAGGATTCTAGAGAATTTTTCAACAAAATTATAAATACAACTCAACAAAGCTATACCTGTTTTCAGATACTGGCTCTGTTTATGGACTTTTTTGAAGGGCATGATATTACACAGAAATTAAACGCTCTGGAAAAAAATCCACATCAGGATAAATATGCAGAAATTTTAATTCCGGTATTAAAAGGTTTGGTTTGCTGGCGAATGAAAGACTGGGAATCACTGGCAAACTTTATTTATGATGCAAAATTAAAATCATCGTATTTACATTTACACCAGATTGAAAGTTTTTGCGAATTGATGATAGGTCTTGCATATCTAAAGCTGTCTAATCTAAAAAAAGCAAAACAGATTTTCTACAATATCCTTGAAACCTCTGAATCTAAAGGTCTGAAAAATATAACATATCTATGCTGGCTCTTAATTACGGAAGCTGAATTTACCGATGGAAATCAGGAAATGGCAATAGGACTATTGAATAATTCTATCTTGAATATAGAAAGCGATGAAAATGCAAGCAAACTTTTTATTCTCGCATTTAAAACTCTCTCATCAGAACTTGCAATTAATCTAAAAACGAATATTGAACAGGCGCTTTTCTGTGCAGAACAGGCTTTTGACATAGCGTATAAAGAAAAACTGTATGTTTATTTAACGCAAATTGCCAACATGCTTATGTATCTTTATAATGTTATAATTAATTCACAAAATGATGAAAATACAATAAATCATTTTAAAATGAAAATATCCAATCTGAGCAGTACCATGGCTCAGTTTAGATAATTAAGGGTTTTATATGAAAAATAAATTTGCTGTTTTTTGCTTGCTGCTTCTTCTTTTTAATACAAATTTATCAGCATTTGCTGCCGTAATAACAGAGCAAAACGACTACATAAAAGCGCAGATTGAATCAAAAGATTTGCACAGCCGCCTGTCACAGACGTATACAGGCTATGAATGCGTTATAAAAAATATTTACGATAAACCTGTTACCATTGACAATATTACAGTCTGGGATAATGCAAATTCAACTGTGGCCTATTTGTCCGTAAAAAGAACAGCAAAAGATGCGGCAAATGATGTATTTTCTACAGGAAAAAACATTGCACTCCAGACCTTTGGTTTGTCTTTAATCGGTTCTGCAGTTGTATCACCGTTTGCAATATTGAGTAACAGGATAGGCAACAACCAGGCACAAAAAGAAGCGCAGAAATATGACAAAATTATTTCCGCAAAAACAACTATCGACCCGGGCAAAGAGATTACAATACGAACAATGGCACTGAAAAAATATATTCCTTATATAAGGATTACATTTGTTAATCCTCTTACCGATGAAAATATGGTGCTTGAATTAAAAAAATAAAAGAGCTTAAATTATAACTAATTCAAGCTCTTTTATTAAGGTTTTATCTGTTATGACTATATAATACCCTGTGCAATCATTGCTTTTGAAATTTTATCAAACGCAGCAATATTTGCACCGGCAACGTAATTTTGGCTCAAACCATACTCATTAGCAGCTTTTTCACAGGCTTTAAAGATGTTAGTCATAATTCCGTCTAATTTTTTATCTACTTCTTCAAATGTCCAGCTGTATCTCATTGAGTTCTGGCTCATTTCGAGGGCAGAAGTAGCTACACCGCCTGCATTAGCAGCTTTTGCCGGTGCAAGAAGTATGCCTTTTTCAAGGAAGTATTCAATTGCTTCAATGTTTGTAGGCATATTAGCACCTTCACCCACAGCCATTACACCGTTTGCAACAAGAGTTTTTGCATCTTCCAGATTAATTTCATTTTGTGTAGCACATGGCAATGCAATATCAGCCTTGATTTTCCATATATTTCTGCAGTTTACATCTTCTGTGTAAGTAGAACCGCTGACTCTTGCTGCATATTCTTTGATTCTGCCTCTTTCTACTTCTTTGATTTGTTTTACAACATCAAGTTTTATTCCGTTTGGATCATAGATACATCCGTTAGAATCACTCATTGCAACAACTTTTGCACCGTATTGCTGTGCTTTTTCACAAGCATATATAGCAACATTACCGGAACCGGAAATTATAACGGTTTTACCTGCAAGATCTTTGCCGTTTGCTTTGAGCATTTCTCTCATAAAGTAAATTAAACCATAACCTGTTGCTTCTGTTCTTGCAAGAGATCCTCCGTATTCAAGACCTTTACCGGTTAAAACACCGGCTTCATATGCATTTCTGAGCTTTCTGTACTGTCCGAAAAGGTATCCGATTTCACGTCCGCCTACACCGATATCACCTGCCGGAACATCTACATCCTGTCCTATGTGCTTGTACAGCTCTGACATAAAGCTCTGACAAAAACGCATAATTTCCATATCAGATTTACCTTTAGGATTAAAATCGCTTCCGCCTTTGCCACCGCCTATTGGCAAACCTGTTAAAGCATTTTTAAAGCATTGTTCAAAAGCCAAAAACTTCATTATGCTCTGATTTACGCTTGGATGAAATCTTAAACCACCCTTGTAAGGTCCGATTGAACCGTTAAACTGTACTCTAAAACCTCTGTTTACCTGAACCTGACCTTTATCATCAACCCAGGGAACTCTGAACATGATAAGCCTTTCGGGTTCAGTTATTCTTTCTAACAAAGCCATGTTCTTAAATTCAGGGTGTTTATCAATGACAGGCTTTAATGATGTTAAAACCTCATAAGCTGCCTGCAAAAACTCTGATTCATGACCGTTTTTTGCTTTCAAGTTTTCAATTACTTCGTTTAAGTATTCCATATTTTAACTCCTTGACCGTACAGGTCTTTGACTGATTTTGTGAAAAAATTATATCACGTTTTTTTTCAATTTCTCGGGATGTAAATATTTTCTTTATATCTTACTTTAATTAATATTATATTTTTGATTTTTAGGGTACAATTTTTTTGTATGGCATATTTGCTATAAATAAGCCAGAACCGGTAACCAGACAAAATAGGATAAATTATAAGATGAATACAGCATCACAATACAATGTAGCAATTATTGGCGCAGGTCCGGCAGGCATTTTTGCTGCTCTTGAGATAACGAAATTGAAACCTGACTGGAAGGTTATAATTGTAGAAAAAGGTTTAAAAATAGAAGAAAGAAAATGTTTTTTAAGAGAAGGCGTAAAAAAATGCCTTAACTGCAAAACATGCGGATTGTTATGCGGCTGGGGAGGAGCAGGTGCATTCTCAGACGGGAAACTTACTCTTACACCTGATGTCGGCGGACATTTGCTCGATTATATGGATAGAGATTCTGTTGAGAATCTTATTAAATACACAGACGACATGTATCTAAAATTCGGCGCAACAGATGAGGTATTTGGCACAAATCGTGATGATTTCGCCGAAATAGAACGTGCTGCAACACTTGCAGAACTAAAGCTTGTTCATTCACCCGTCAGACATCTGGGTACGGAAAGAAGTCTCGGTGTCTTAAAAAATATGCAGGATTACCTAAATGAAAGAGTTACAATATTAAATAAAAAAACAGCTGCAAGCCTGATTGTAGAAAATGAACAGGTAAAAGGATTTGTAACATCTGACGGAGAAGAAATACGATCTGAATATCTTATAATAGCACCGGGCAGAGAAGGCGCTGACTGGCTGACAAAAGAATTTGCAAAAAACAAAATCGGTATGGTTAATAATGCTGTGGATGTGGGTGTACGTGTAGAACTTCCTGCGCCTGTATTCTCACATATTACAGACAAATTATATGAATCAAAACTTGTTTATTATTCAAAAACATTCGGCGATGAAGTGAGAACCTTCTGTATGAACCCGTACGGTGAAGTAGTTGCAGAGAATTACAGCGGTATTGCAACAGTTAACGGACATAGCTATGCGGAAAAAAGAACTCAAAATACCAACTTTGCACTTCTTGTAAGCGAAAGATTTACAGAACCCTTTAAGGAGCCTATCGCATACGGGCAGCACGTAGCAAGACTGGCGAATATGCTCTCAGGCGGTATTCTTGTACAAAGATTCGGCGATTTACTGGATGGCAGACGTTCTACTCCAGACAGAATCAAATCAAGCACTATCACACCGACATTACAATGTGCAACCCCAGGAGACTTGAGTCTGGTTCTGCCTTATAGACAAATGACAGCAATTATAGAAATGCTTCAGGCTCTGGACAAAATAGCTCCAGGAGTTGCCTCAAGATACACACTTCTTTATGGTATAGAAGTTAAATTCTACTCAGGTCGTGTAAAACTCACAAAAGAGCTTGAAACAGAACAGGTTAAAAATCTCTTTACAATAGGTGACGGAGCAGGCGTAACAAGAGGCTTGATTCAAGCATCCGCCTCAGGCGTACACGCAGCAAGAATAATTTGTTCCAGATAAAAACCGGTTAACTTCATCTAGTCTAATGGCACTGTTTTTGCCGGCATATTTATTCGGCAGAGTGGTTACACTTCCAGCTTGCGGAAAAAACTCTGTCGAGAATTTACTAAAAATAAAAAGCCGCTATCTTAAAAAGAAAACGGCTGTAAAGTAAACAGTTTACGAGTGAGAGTGGAATATGCACAGTTTTATATTATGCAATTGATATAAAATCTTAAATTACCCGTGTGTATAAAATTTATTATTATTTGGGATATAATTTTTAAAGAGAGTTGAAGGAGCTTTATAAAAATGATGTTTTTCATTTCACTTTTGATGGTTTTTATATCTTCATATTTTATGGCCTGCGTTTTTTCACCGAAGGACGAAAATAATAACCCCAAAAGTGTTTATCCGTTTTTATATCTTCTTTTAATAATGTTTGCACAGGTTGTGCTTACTATGGAGATATTGTCTCTCTTCAGTTCAATAAAAGAAACAAATGTTCTCATAATGAACAGTTTATTTCTTATTGCAGGCAGTTTATTATGGTTTAAAAATAAAAAACCTTTATATATCCCTAAAATCAAAGAAACTTTTACTCAAATTTTAAAAGGATTAAAAAGAGATAAAATCCTTATGATTATGGCATTCGGATTTGTATTCTTTATAATTACGGTAATTCTTCTTGACTTATTTTTACCTGTAAACGGAGCAGATGCTCTTACATACCATCTTAACAGGGCTTCTTACTGGATGTTTCAGGGGAATTTGAACCACTTTACGATTTCTGATGACAGAAACCTTGTTATGCCGATAAATTCAGAAATTTTATATTTATGGAATATACTGTTTTTCAAAAATGATATTGGTCTGTATTTCATAGCGTTTATCGGGTATATAGGTGTTATTTTCTCAATTTATAATATATTGCAGTATTTCGGATTTTCAGAACGCAGGAAATTATGGGCAATTTTTATACTTTCATCCTTTGCTTCTGTAATGGCACAGGTATCCAGCCTTGAGACAGATGTGTTGATAGCCGGTATTATCCTTGCAAGTATAACTTTATTCTTATATGCATTAAAAGACAAAAGCCACAGCGTGATTTATTTTTCATCACTGGCTTATGCTCTTGCAATAGGAACAAAATCCCCTGCAGTAATAGCATTCCCCGGAGTGTTTCTGCTTCTTGCTTATTTTTCTTATAAAGATTTGAAAAAAGAATGCTACAAACCTCTTGTTTCGTTTCTTGCATTTCTGTTCATAAATTTTATGATTTTTTCAAGCTACAATTACATTTTGAATTTTATCGATTACGGAAGTTTTCTCGGAAGTGAATCAGCCAGAGCCGTTCATGGATTTATGGGCGGTTACAAAGCTTTTATTGCAAACTATATACGATATATTTTTATGATGTTTGATTTTTCCGGATTTAAATACAGTGAATATGTAGGTGAACACATAATAAATGCTAAACTTGCTATTTTTAGTTTCCTTCACATTCCGGAGGATTTAGGCGTATCCATGCCGGATAACAACATAATTAACAACAGATTTTTAAACGTAAAAGTAGGAACAGGTATTCTGGGATTTCTCGTACTTTTACCGGCTGTTGTGACTTCTGCGATTCTCGGCTTTATCAGAAAGAACAGCAAAAAAATCACGGCAATGCAGGCTTTTGGCATTATGTTTTTTATAAATGTGGCTGCAATGTCAGGTGTTCTTGCTTATATGGTTTTCAGCATAAGATTTTTGACATTTCTCGTGCTTTTATCATGCCCTGTTCTTGCTCTGTCATACATTAGAAAAACAAATATCATAAAACTGCTTCTTTTATTTTTTGTAATGTCATACTTTTTAATTATGAGCGTCAATCTTTCTGGCAGACAGCACGGTGAAATTGCAAAGCTTATATTAAAAACGCCAACGCTTAACGATGCAAGAGAAACTCTAAGATGTGCTTTGTACACAGGTTATGAAGGGAAAAGACCGTTTTGTCATATCAAAGATTACATTAAAACAGACATTCCTAAAGGCTCTAAAATCGGAATTTTTGGCGATGCATCGGATGCTTCATACTTAACAAACATGTTGAATGCAAAAGGTTACAAGATAATTACGCTGCTTCCAGAAAAAGCACCGACATATAATCTAAGCGATTTCGATTACCTTATAACAACTAATAAAATCTTAACAAGTACCGTTTTATTGACTGATACAAAAAATACAGAAATCAAATACCTGATAGATAAATCAGGAAGGGCTTATTATCCTAAATATAGGCCATTTTCATGTGTATACGAAGACGTTGATAAAGAATTTCATTACAAAGACAGAAACAGCATCATCATGGATTCCAGATGCTTTATTGATGATCCTTTCTTTGAAAAAAGAAATTTTGTCTTGATAAAAGCATTTGATTTCGTTTCGGAAATGAGAGAATACACAAGATACGTGTCGGTTTATAAAAATAAAAAGAAAAGTTAGATTTTGGCGGACACGCCGTGGCTGAAAGCCCCAGTGTCCATGTGAACAAGGTAAACGAAATGGAAAATTTTTAGAATAAAAATTTGAAATGAAGTGCTTGACCTTGTGAACGCCAATAATCTAAGGCGGATTTTCGGACGGACGACACGACTGAAGGGAGTTAGTCCGGTGAGCGAGACACAAAATGAGCAAAAGCGATAGCGTAGCGAATGCCAGTGTTGAGCGGGAAGAAAATCCAAGAAGCGGATTTTGCGTAGAGTGAGGGCGAAGCCCGAAACTCGAAGTAACGCCGAAAAAGTGAGCGGATATTTTGTGAAAACAAAATTAAACGAACGGATTGAAGGCATGAAGCAATAATCCAAGACCAGAAATCAGTTAACAATATGAAATATTGACAGTACTTTTTGTCAAAAGTACAATCATAAAATAAAGGAAATAAGGTGAAAGTCCTTAGCTAAGCCGCAGCCGTACAGCCGGAATACTTTTAAAAGACCATTGCTTCGGGCATTAGGCATGGGACTATATTTTGTTAAAGATGGTATCCGTGTTTTTTGTCCGAAAGGAATTAAGAACAGGGATATTTTTTATAATGACAGCATCGCTTTCAAGAGCTTCTCATAACAAAATAGGAACATGCCCTCACGGGCTGCCGATGGGAGCATGTCCGATTTGTAACGGAATGGGCGGCGGTGCAGGAAGTGTAAAAAAAGATAATAAACCAAGAGAAATGACATACAATGAGTGTCTGGCGGTATGGCAGATGATGAAAGCGCAAAAAGCCGCTCACAAACAAACTATGCAGCTTTTTGCAGCACAGGATATGTCTGCTTATATGAACAAATTGCAAGAACAAATCAATGCAATGAAAATTGCAATACAAAATTCAGCCCTGCCCCGCCCCATAGCAAAAGCTTTTGTTCTTCTTGCCGATTCAGTACTTTTGCCTGCGGCAAAAGCTCTTCAAAATATATCAAATACAGTTCAAAATATAGCAAACAGTGTTGTCAAAACCTTAAACGAAATTAAACAAAAAATTATTGATATAGCAGATAAATTAACTGCATTGTTCGGAGAGACAAAAGCAGCAATTCAAAAGAAAATTGAAGAAAAATTTAAAGACATTAAAAAGAAAATTTTCAATCTTTTCGGGCTGGCAACAGCAGAGAATGAAGAAGACGAAGAAGCAAGAAGAATAGAAGAAGCAAAACAGTTATTTGAACTGAATACCGCAAAAGAAGCATTGTTTGAACTGCTGGAAAACCCCGAAAAAGAATCCCCGACAGAAGAAAGTGAAAAAGTATGAGCACCATAAATCCGTATCAAGATATAGAAACAAAAAGACAGTACAGAAACCATACACAAACCCAGAAAAAAAATATTTCTGAAATGAAAGAGGGTGTGGTTGTAAATTCTCTGATAAAAGACCAGAACTGTCCGAATATAGAGAATATGTATGACAGTCTTGTTATACCTGACAAAACAACAAAACCTGACAGTTTTGAAAAGATAAACACTTTGCACAGGCAAAAAAAAGAAAAATCAACACACAAATCACTGGTTCCTCTTTTGATTGCAACAACTGCACTGTTTGGTATTCTTGCAGGTTCTATGATGCTTCTTTCAAGAGCTGCAAAGCACAAAGCAACGCTTCCTGACTGGCAGACACTTCCTGAGATTCCAAAAAATGTGGCAATAAATAACGAGCCTCATTTTGTCACATACCTTATGATAAGAGACCCTAATATGAGAAATGTTTTGGGTGCACTCGGCGTTTTTGTTTTAAGTGCAATAGGCCTTGCCGGCAAAAACTTTGTCGACGGTGTAAAAGAAATATGGGTAAGAAAAAAACAGGCTGATGTACAAAGAGACTTGCAGGAAAAACTTATCGAGGTGGAGACAAGAAGTTTTTCTGGAAAAATGCAGATTCTAAGAAACATGCTCTCAGAAAAAGCTAAGGAACTGGATACAATATTACATAAAGAAAATGTCGGCAATCAAAATACTACATTTAAAAAATTTATTTCTTTTAAACAAACAAAAGCAGATAACAGTAAAAATGAAAAAACAAACAAATTTTTAGGCTACACTGCAGTTGGGCTGACTTCAGCATTAATTACTGGTCTTGCTTTTATGGCATTTAAAAATGTACAAAAAACCGCAGGTATTTATGAAAAATACGCACAATCCATGGAAAACAAAATAAAAGAACTTATCGATAAACAGTCTGACTGGGATAGTGATTTGCTTGACAGAGTAAAGAAAATCTGTGTTTCAATGAACTTTTCAAAACAAAAAATTCAAAATATGTTGAAAGATGCAAAAAATCTGCCGTCAAATTTTGTAGATGATGTTATAAAAGAAGCAGAAAAGGTTACGCAAGAAGGTGCAGAGGCAATAGCCGGCAAACCGGGTACAAAACCTTCTTTATATTCCCACACTGATGATGACAGAGCTCATCTTTATAATATGATTGTTAACTGGGAAAATCCGCTTCTTAAAATTCTTTTTACAGGTTTGTCAACTGTAACAGCAGTCGGATATGTCGGAACTGCTGCTGTTGAAGGAATTAAAGAAGCACAGGTTATAAAAGAAAACGCAAAAACAGAGCTGGATTTGCAAAACAGGCTTGTTAACGTAGAGCTTAATAATTTTGAATCTAAAAAGCGCAGTGTTGTTGAACCTATGATTAATGAATTTAGAATACAGGCAATGAACGGCAAGGACAAAAATGAACTCAAAACCCGTGCGGAAAATATCCTTTACGAAATCAAAAACGGCCCGCCGTTTGTATACTCTTAAAATTTTTAAGGAGATATTATGTATACACAACCCGTTTCTATTATATTTAAACAGTTTCTTACACAAAATTTTGTCAATACTAAACAAAATAACAGTGAACCCTGCGAACTTGTCGGCAATTTTTGCAAAACTTTTGTATTACCGGATGAAAAAACAAACCACGCCATATTTGATGAAAATCTTGCTGCAAAGATAGCTTCATACAAAGAAAAATCAATAAAACCTGTAATAGATATGTTAAATACAGCAAAAAAAGAGAGCGATATAACAGCAGGTTTGTTTTTGCTCAACCGTATCATAGATGCAGGTGCAAAGGGAGTAGAAAACACATACCCTGTAATATCAAAATTTAATTACAATGAATCACACAATATACAGGTTATGCTCTCAGGTATATATAGAAAAACGCTTGTCCCTGACGGATTCGGCCCATTGATGACTATGTTTTTAAAAAACTCCGAACACCCGAAACAAATTCCATTTGACCCCAATGAAGAGATAGGCGGGGCTATACTTGCTTATCTTAACAATGACAAAAAAGCCTGTAACAATTTTACTCAGGAATTGAAAACAAAAGCTGCACTGAACAGTTATTCTATATAATCAGTATGCAAAATCTGATTTTTTCATATTTACTATATTTTTGTAAATAACTGAAAAATCTTCTTCATGTGTACTCTGGTACAGATAATGATATTCACATTTTAAAAGAGGATATTTTGTTTTAAATACATCGTTTGAAAATTGCCGGAAAAAATTTATCAGACATTCTTTGTCTTTATAATTTTGATAATTTTTATCAGGATTATAAAAAGCCAAAAAAGTATTGAATGTAGAATTTATAGAATTTTTTTCTTTTCTCAATGTGGCAAAATGTTTGTCTTCATTCCAATGAAAATAATGTAACCTTAAACCGTGGTCGCCTAAAATGACAATATAAGCATTTCCTTTAGATTCTTTTATAATTTTATCAACCACATATACTGTCTGATTATTTATATACTGAATGTATTGCACACAACTTTTTTTGTTAATTTTGTATTCCATATCTTGAGAATCAATAATCAAGTCATCAGTATCTTTTGAATCGTATAAATTTTCTCCGTATTTGTTTTTTAAATATGGAAAATGAGGAGCCAGTGTATGTGCAAAAACAAATTTTGGAGAAATATCCGTATCTATACTCTCCAATACTTGCCAAAAATCTTTATTATTATAATTATCATTCATTGTAACAGGGAAATTGTATATATCTTCATATAAAGTATTACGAAAAAACAGCAAAAGCATTGCATGCAATGATGAAAACATGTGTCCGGATATATCTATCACTTTGTCTATGTAATCAGATTTTATGCAAAATGAAGAAAACGGATTTATATAATAAGTCTTATACCCCTGTTTATAGGCATTTTTTATAATAACAGAATTACTTATCGCCTGTGATGAATTTTCAAAATCCAAATCTTCTATGTAAGAAAGATTCATAAAAGACGGGATTGATGCGATAGTTTTTGTATAGTTGCTGTAAATAGATTCATCTACATAAAAGCCTCTGTTTTTTAAATTGTAAATAAATTTATAATTGTCAAAATTTAAATCTCTTTTTAAAACCTCGTTAGACGGATAGGAATCCAATAAAATAATATAAATATCTTTATCCGGTGTAGTGCGGGAATCTCTTTTTAATTCTTGTTTTTGTGGGCTCAGATGCTTTTTGTATACTGTTTTAAACAATGCTTTAAAAATATTAAAAAAACTCATTAAAGTTAAAATTAGAGCAATAACAAGAGCTATTTTAAAAAGTTTTTTGCAATCAAATTTTATTAACAGTGAAAACAAAATCAATATAATAAAAAGCCCAAAAAGCCATTCTTTATAAAAAAACACAAACCATCCCCGCTGATAAAACAGTATCACTACAAGAGAAGTAAGTATAGAGCTTTTTTCATTGTCCTTGCATATAAATTTAAAGAGGAAAAAAACAATAGTGCTAAAAAGCAGCATTAATAAAATAGCAAATAAAAATAACCATCCGGATGTTATATTAAAATTTAAACTGTATACAAGAATAATCGAATAAACAGAAAAAACATACGGTACAAACAAATATAATAACTTTTTCATTTATCTCTTCCTCATTAAATATAAACTCCGGCAACTGTCAGACAGCACTATCCTGTCTTCAATAAAATAAAATTTTGAGAAAGTATTTTCAAAGTTTTCTACGGTATAATCTTCAAAAATATCCTGTCTGTTTAAAAGCAGCTTTTGAACTTGAGAATCATCTTTATCAACAAATTCAATAATTAGATAATCTCCCAGTTTTGCAAATGTTTGTGCAATCTTTTCAAATGGCACATTTTTCCCGATAGCAAGATGATGTATCAAAGCAAGCGCAAGAACTGCATCAGCATTATTTATCCTTTCAAAAAAAGACACCCTCTCTTCTAAATTCCATCCGCAAGAAGGTGTCGGATTACAAATATCAATTAACAAAGGCAGAATATTCTTTTCTGCGTTTTGTTTAACCTTAAGATAATTATCTTCAACAGCCTGTGCATCAATATCACATGATAATATTAATTTTGCCCTGTCTTTAAACACCCGTGAGAAAAAGCCCGTGTTTGCTCCGATATCAAGAACAAAGTCCGTATTTATTTTATTTTTAAAATATTCTAATATTTCTTGTTTTTGCTTAAAGTTTTTTTCTGAATAATTCGTATTGGAATAATAATTACCCCATTCTGTCTTTAGTTTTTTAATTTCTAGTTTTTCAATACAACTTTTTAAATCATAGATTAGCGATTCCATTTGAAATTTCGAAAATTTTACATTGATTTTTTTATTTGTATCTGCATAAGTATTTTGAACTTTTGCATGCAGATGGATATGTCTGCACAATCCTGAATCAATAAATGTATTTAAAGGCAAAAGTTTTGAACAAAGAGAAAGATCTATACCCTCCAGATTTTTGGAAAGCAGGCATGACAGTGCAATATCCTTTTTAGACATCAGAACAAGCGGAGCAAGAAACTGCCGGCAAAATTGATTGTATGCACACCAGGGGGTATTTTCTTTATAAATTTCAAACGAAGTTGTATCTATAAAAACCGGTCTGCCTTCATAAAACTGGACATTATATGCGTTTGCGTCTTTTAATGACATTCCGTTTTTTAAAGCGGCTTTTTGGATATCAAGTGTCAAAATAGCAGCATCTTTAAGCTGTGAAAAACTCCATTCATAAGGATACGAAATAAAAACTTTTTGAGGCCTAATTACTTTGTAAACAGGAACAAATTTTTCACATTCTCTGTGTTTAATAAGCATTCCTTTTGATACAAGAGATTCATACAAACCGCTGTTTATCAATGCATCGTAATCATTTTTACCGTTGTCATAAATTAACCTGTAAATATCTCCGTTATATTTTATTACCCTTGCAGCTCTGTCTTTATATGAAGACGGTTCAAAAATTATATTATCAATCATGTTTATTGTGCTTTCTCAGCTTACCAAAACATTTTTTAATTTTTTCTCTAAACAGATACAGCGCATATCCTCCGCTTCCAAACAGTGCAATAACTGTCTGGACAATCATACTGCCAGTTCCGGGGTCGAGATAAGCCTGTGCTTTTTGAGGGTTCAATAAAGCAAATACCATAAAAACCGAAAATAATTTTAATTTTAAATCCATAAAAGAACATTCCTGTTGAATAACAACCTTATTATAGGACATTGATATTACTTATGCAACAATTTTGTAATATTCATTGCTGTTTATACCGGTAACAGGATTGTCTATTCTTTAATAATATGGTAACAAATATGTCACATATTGATAAAACTATTATTGGATTAAAAATAAAACAACAAAGAAAACGTTTGGGTTTAACCCAATTTGAACTTGCTGAAAAAGTGGGTCTGCATGAAAAACAAATTTCAAGAATCGAATCAGGCATAAATTATCCGACTTTTGAAAATTTTGTAAATATAATAAATGCACTGAATATGAATATGACAGATTTTGCGATAGAAAATTTATCGGAGACTTCACCGGTAAAAGATGATTTGTTATTTATTATAAAAAACTCAACAAGCGATGAACTGCAGCTCTATCTGGATGTAATAAAAGCAATAAAAACGAACAAAAAATCTGATAAATAGCAAAAAATATTTTTCCCGTATTTTATGCTATATACAAAGGGAAAGATTATGATTAATAAAGTAAACAATATGCCAGGCAATAATATTTCGTTTAAAAGGGTTGCACCAATGCAGTCTTTGTTGAATCTGGAACCGTCAAACATAGATAAGTTGGATGTTGCTTTTGAATTGATAAATACATATTATCCTCATAATGATGTTTTTGTAGGTGCAGATGATAATGGAGAACTCGTATACCAAATACAGAAAGCTGATCCATCCATAGAACTTTTCAATTCCGATGTTTTAGCAAAAACAAAAGTAAATCCTCAGGAACTTGCAACTTTATTAAATTTTTGCAAATTATATAAAGCTACATACAACAGAGTTCATGGCATTAAAATACCCGCCGAAAAATACACAACGACTAATATTGATAAGTTATCATCAATAAATATAGCCTATGCTATAAAATATTCATTAGATGAGTTTAACAAAAAATATCCGCCCGAAAAACCTAATTAATAAAACATATATAAAAGCCCCTTTAAATCTAAAGGGGCTTTTTACAAACTTCTTACAAACTACTTATAAATTTTTATGTTTTTCAATAATTTGCTGCGCCAGAACATCTACTTTTGCGTAATCTTCGTCTCTTGGCTGACCTTTTATAACGACATAATCAAGCTTTTCAGGTTTAATTATGGTAAACATTTTTTCTATAGTGCCTTCAAGGTTTCCTCCCCAGCCGTATGAACCGATTATAGAGTAGTATCTGAGTTTCGGTCTTAGCGCATTAACAAGATATGCTGCTGTAACAGCTGCAGGATGAGGTCCTGCCAGTACCATTGAAGAGCCCAGTACAACCGTTGCACAATCAACAAGCTCCATAGAAAGCTCTCCTTCATCACAGTGGACAAGGTCAAACATTCTCACCGTAATATCAGCCGCTTCCAGCTTCTCAGCCAGTCTGTCCACCATCATTTTTGTACTTTCATACATAGAAACATAAGGAATAACAACCTTATTTTCTACTCTGTCAGATGTCCAATCAGCGTAAAGGTCAAGAATCCATTCGGGTTTGTCATAAACAGGGCCATGGCTTGGCAGAATAATTTTCACATCCATTTCTTTTACTTTGTCTGTATATTTTTTTGCAAAATTTCTAAACGGCATGATAATTTCTGCATAATATCTTTTTGCCGCTTCAACAAGACAGTCGGTATAATCTGCAAAAAGTTCATGTTTTGTATAATGTGCACCTAAAAAGTCACAAGTAAAGAGCATCTTATCTTCTTTTAAATAAGAAAACATTGTATCGGGCCAGTGGACAAACGGTGCAAGTATAAATTGGAAAGTTTTGTCACCCAGAGATAATTCATCACCGTCATTTATTACAATAAACTTGTCCTCCGGTACATGAAGCATATTCATTACATTTTCTTTTACTTTTGCATTTGTAACAACTTTTGCATCGGGAAACATCTCTAACAACATCGGAATACCGCCTGAGTGATCCTGTTCAGCGTGGTTTGAGATAATATAATCAACCTTATTTATGTTGTTTTCCTGAAGTCTTTTTTTGTATTCTTCAAGTTTTTTAGGATAATCGGTATCAACAATCGCCGTTTTTTCGCTGCCTTTAACAAGGTAAGAGTTGTATGTTGTACCTTGAGGAAGAGGAACAAGCTGGTCAAAAAGCTTTCTGTTAGCATCTTTTGAGCCGATATAATAAATATTGTTTTTTATAGGTCTTATTTTTAAATCCATGGTAGTTTTCTCCTTATATAAATATATAAAGGTGATTCCACTGCCAAAAATCCTTTAATATCAATTATTCTGACCGTTACTGTTTTGCAAACTGGTCTTTGCCGACACCGCAAACAGGACATATCCAGTCAGCAGGTAAATCTTCAAAAGCCGTATTGTTATTTTCCGCAGGGTCATAAACATAACCGCATACCAAACAAACGTATTTGTCCATAATAAAAGCTCCTTGTATATTTACCTGAGCAGTATAAACTATTATCCGACAAAAATGAATCGCCGTACAGGATAAATTAAATATTGTAAAATTCATAACATACATTGACCCGCCGAAATCTAATACTGTTATATAATATATTTGATAGCAGTGACAAAATTATGGTAGAACATTACACAAAATCATTACCTTATGAACTGGAGTTAACCTCAAGAGCTTTGCATGAGGCTACAAAGTGTTATTTTGAACAGTGTAATTTTCCGATTACACCGGATGAATTTATTATACTCGACTGTTTATATCTGAAACCCGATATTATACAAATTGACCTTGCAAAAATGATTTTAAAAGGCAGAGCTCATACAGGCAGGTTCTTAAAATCTCTCGAAGAAAAAAAGCTGATTGTAAGACAACCTGTAAGACAAGATTCCAAAACTATTACAAAAAATATAATCACACCTGAAGGTCTCAAATTGTATAATAAAATTCGTTCTGAAATAGATAAGTATATTGAAGAAACTAACCCTGATATAAATATTCAGGCCAATGATGTCATTAATCTGCTGCAGACTATCAGAAAAAACTGTGTGGAAAAATTTAATATAAAATTTGATTAAAAAGGAACTTGCAATTTTATTAGTTTTGTATTTCAATCTACATGTAGATAAATCTACAAGGTGAAATTATGGCTAATGATATGCCCGCACATGAAGAATGGCATTTTAAAGTAAATCCCTGGATTGCAATGATCCCTATAATGCTTTCCATATTTATGTTTGCATTGGATGAAACTATCTCCAATGTTGCATTGCCTCACATGGCGGGCTCTTTTTCTGTCAGTCAGCACGAATCTACATGGATTATCACCAGCTATCTTGTGGCGAGCGGTGTAATTATTCCGACTGTAGATTTCTTCTGTAAGTTAATCGGAAGAAAACAGTACTTTTTACTAAGTATTGTTATATTTACAGCAGCCTCTATAATGTGCGGAATATCAACTTCCATGCCAATGATGTTAGTATCCAGAATATTGCAGGGCATCGGAGGCGGCGGTATTATGCCTATAGCACAGGCTGTAATTTTTGAAATATTTCCGAAAGAAAAATTGCCCGCCGCCATGTCAGTATTCGGGCTGGGTGTAGTTCTTGCCCCTATAATGGGACCCGCTGTAGGCGGCTGGATTACAGAAACATACTCATGGCCCTGGATTTATTTTATAAATATTCCTTTCGGTATCATTACTTTTTATCTTTCATTAAAATACATAGAAGAGCCGCCATATTCTCTAAAACAACCCGGAGTAAAAATGGATTTTTCAGGTTTCGCATTTATGGCTCTATGGCTTTTAAGTCTACAGGTTGTGCTTGAAAAAGGTAACGATAATGACTGGTTTGGCTCTCCCTGGATATGCAGATTATTTACTTTTTCAATGATATGTCTGATAATTTTTATCTGGATTCAGGTTAAAAAGAATATTGAAAAGAGCGAGCCTCTTATAAATTTGTCTATTTTAAAAAACCATAATTTTTTAATCGGGACAATGGGACAGGTCGTTTTGATGGGTGTAATGATGGCATCCTCCTCCATATTACCGTCAATGCTGCAGTCTTTGATGGGCTATTCCGCTTTTATGAGCGGGGTTTCAATGATGCCAAGAGGCGCAGGATGCCTGCTTGCATCAATGTTGTCGGGAATCCTTGTTATAAAGCTGGGAGTTAAGCCCGTAGTTATTATAGGTCTGATAGTGCTGGCTGCAGGAAGTTTGATGTTTGGTGAGATTAATACATCCATTGCTCTTGCAAACATTGCCATACCGAACCTTACATTTGGCTTTGGTATGCTGCTTACAATGGTTCCTTTATCAAATATTTCCTGCGCAACCCTTGCAAACGAAGACCAGACAAACGCTGCCGGCCTGCAGAATCTTGTAAAGAATGTTGGTGCAGCAATAGGTACATCTATTGCAACAACAATGATTTCAAGATTTTCACAAATCCACCAGATGACAATGGTCGAGTTTTTAAATGAAAATAATAATGTATATGTGGAGAGGCTAAATGCGCTCACATCTAACTTTATGTCTCACAATTTTGAATACAGTACTGCTGTACATATGGCGCAGGGGCAGCTATACAACATGCTGAAACAGCAGGCAACTCTGTGGGGGTATGTCGAAACATTCAGATACTTTGCTCTTGCTGTTGCTCTTATTCTGCCGTTTGTCTTTTTGCTGTATGAAAATAAAAGACACAAAACTGGATTATAATTCATTATATTCAATTCACAAGAAAGATATTTCAGCACCAGGATTTAGGCTCGTCTCATAAGGTCAGAGAGTTTAACTTCTTTGTTTACCTTCTTTTTTGTTCTTTTGGTTGTTTGTATTTTTGCTTTTTTAAATCCGCTCAACCCGATCACAGATGCTTTCTCTTCTTTAATCAACAATAGCTCTTTCATTAAATCTACAATTTCTCTCACTTTTTAAATCCTTTCTTATTTGTATTAATTAATTTAAAATTTAGCACGGCTTTTTTTAAGCACCGGTTATGATATATTTGTGTCTATGAGTGAAAATTTTCAAATTATAAATAAAATAGAAACAGATATTGAAAAAGCTGCTGATTTTTGTCAAAAAGAATACACGGAAGAAGAGATATTTGATGTTTTAAAGAAATCTTCTGCTGAAAATCAGGATACAGACACTGAAAAACAAATCTGTATCTTAAAAATTGATACTGTGTCTTCGCAAAATGAAGCAGATATACTGATTTTTCATTTAACGAATCACAGTGCTCTAGTAAGAGAAGCCTGTGCACAAAAAATTAATGAACTTATGCAAAAAGGAAAAAACGCAGCTTTTTTTCAAACCAAAGATATATTAAACAGTATTTTAAAAGCAATTAATGACATAAATCCTAATATCTGTCGCTTGATAATTGAAATTTTGCCTTATATAAGACAAAAAGAATATTTTTTGAACGGCTTGTATGAAAGAATCGACTATGTTTTTGATGAATTGGAAAAGCTAAAACGCAGCAACTGGTATACAAAAAAACTTTTTAATCTCTATTGGTGTTTAGAAGCACTGGCTGTTTTAAAAGCACCTGCAGATAAAAGACTTGTAACGGTTTTAAATAAAACCTCATCTTTTAAAGATTACACAATAAGAGAGAAAACCGCTATGGTATTGTATTATCTGACTGATACTATTCCGGAAATTGAAATGTTAAAAGAAAAACTAAAAAAAGATGATAATTTTTATGTAAAAAGATATTCACAACAATGGTAAAGATATATAACGATTCCTTGCAACTCATTCTTGATACTGGTAAAATCAGCTTAAGAACACTAAGTGTTTAGATATTAAGGAGATATTTATGAAGAAACTTTTAACAAAAGCTTTGATGCTTGCAATGGTTTTCGGATTTACCTCTGCTGTATCTTTTGGAAAAGAATACGGCGATTTGCCAAAAGATCACTGGGCATACAAACAGATTCAAATACTAACAGATTTTAACGTTGTAGTCGGATATCCGGATGGAAATTATCGTCCCGACCAAAATGTTACAAGAGCAGAATTTGCAACTATTGTAGTCAAAGCTTTTGACCAGCAGAATGCAGATATTAAACAGCCTGCAAAATTTACAGATGTAAAAGAAGGCGACTGGTTCTACGGTATGGTACAAAGAGCTGTTATGTTTGACCTCTTAAAAGGCTATCCTGACGGACATTTTGACCCTTACGGAACAGTATCCAGAGGACATGTCATTTCTACAACGGTAAATGCCTTGACAACAGAAACTATTTCCAACAAAAAAGCACTGGAAATACTTGAAAACAGCTATGATGACTATCAGCATATTCCTGATTGGCTGATTATAGCAGCAGGTAAAGCAGAGATTTTGGGTCTTGTTGTCAAAGAACCCGGTGAAGAAAATGTAATCAATGCAGACAGACCTGCAACAAGAGCTGAACTAGCAGCATTTATAGTAAAAATGCTTGAACAGGCAAAGCTCAATCCTAATGAAAAATTAAAAGAAGCAATGAGTCCAAGAATGGCAGAAGGTATTATTATCCCTACAACAACTCTGGACGGATATATAGCTACAATTCCGGCTGGAACAGTCATTCCTATTATGGTTCTTAACAAAGAAATCACCTGTAAAAAATCAAAAGTTGGTGATGAATTTCTTTCAAAACTTCCAAAGAACCTTGTTACACCGGAAAAATATCTGCTCTTAGTAGAAAATGATGCGCTTACAGGTAAAATAGCAAATGTAAAAGTAGGAAGATTGTTTGTCAGAAACGGTGAAGTAACCATGGAAACAGATACAATCACTACTGACAGAAATCAGACAGCCGCCTTCTGCGGTGAAGCACTAGGCGGCTACAGACCGGAAGGTTTTTGGAAAACATTGTATTTAAAAATCATAAAAGGTCACAAAATTCAGATAAAAGAAGGTGAAATACTGAACCTTAAACTGAAAAAGCCTGTAAGAATTGACCTTACTAACGGAATGATTCTTGAATAAAAAAACAAAAATTATAATAAAGACCGGGATTTTAATAATCTCGGTCTTTTAATTTATTTAATAAAAAATAATTAAAGTTTTTTTATTTTCAACCGATATTACTAATGTAATAAACGGAGAGAATATATGTTGTTTAAACGTAAATGCAAGATAACTTTTATAGCTCACGGCGCAACGCTTTACACGGAGGAAAACCGTATCTGTGACAAAGAAAGCCATCCTCCTTTAAATGAACAGGGTCAGGAGGAGGCAGAACGCATTGCAAAATGGATTATACACCGTTCTCCGCAGGTTGATAAAATATATACTGGTGCATCATTAAGCTGTATACAAACAGCCCAGTATGTAGCAAAAGAATACGGACAGGACTTTGAAATTAAACCTGAATTAAAAAATCAGGAGTTTGGCATTTGGAAAGGGCTAAGTTATACAGAAATAGAAGAAAGATATCCGGAACAGCTTCAAAAATACCATGAATTTACCTCCAGCTACGCACCGGAAGGCGGTGAAACTCTCCTCGAATTTGATGCAAGAGTAGAGGATACTGTAAATAAAATTATTGATGAAAATCTTACAAAAAGAATCGTTATTGTTACACATTCTAACTTTATCAGAGCAGCTATAAGAAATGCTCTGGATATTCCTGTTGAAAATCAAAACAGAGTGTTTATACCAACTGGCAGTGCTACCCAGATAAAATATTACAAAGGTTGGAATATACTGATGTATTCCGGTCATATTCCTATATTTTTACAGTAATTAGATATTTTTTAAAAATTCCGGAATCTGACACGCCTCAATTGTACCCGTAACTATGTTCCATTCGGGCATGGCTTCTTGAAGTTCGTCTCTCATATGTGAAAGTAGACCGGGAATAATTATAGAACGTGTATCTACCTTTTTTGCAAGTTCAAAATCTTTCACGGATTTTGCAACAAGGTCTGCCGTAAATTTGTCAGCTGACCATGCAGTAAGTACGCTCATGCCGTCTGAAGGTGTTACAACAAGATATGAGCCGCATGGCAAAGATTCCAGCTCTCCAGCTACAGCAAAATATGTAAGAGCAAAGTTTGTTGTTAACAGCACCGGTGCGTTCCTGTCCGGTTCATTAAACTCATATATTTTTGCTTCAACCTGCAGCGGCTTTTGCGGGTTTGTATAAATATTTTGCCTCAGAGTAAAAAGAGTAGTCAAAAGTGCTTCATTAAAATCATTTAAGACAATTATGTTCGCATACCTGCATATCAAAAGTGAAGTAATTGCACAGGCTTTCAGAGAATCTATATTTTGAGGCAATTTTACCATCACGGGATAAGTAAAAGGTTCATATCTTTTTATAATGGCAGCACGCCTTATATATGTAAGCTGTTCGGCTATTTCTACTGCTGATTTATTGTCGTATGCCAGTTCTAGTATTATATTTTTTTGTCCTTGCTCAAGAAGTCTTTTTGATTCTTGTTCAAGTTCTTCTATATTATTGCCTTTTGCAATGGAATACAAACTGTCATCAGGTATAACTGCAATATTATCGTTTTGTATTTTTTTACGGGCAAGGTCTTTATTGGTGCCGGTTATATAAATTGCATCAACTTTAAAAGTTTCGCCTATTCTTTCAATATGATAATTCTTTATTTTTTCTAACTTTGTATCAAAATCCGCATCATCAGAATCCAGATGAATAGCTATGACAGTTTTGTTAACAAAAGTTTTATCATGGCGAAACATTACGGTTTCACCGCCAGTAACAAGCTCATCAGAAAGTTTTATTTCGTGCTGTTGTATTTTTGATGCTTCTGAAAATTTTTCTTTTAATTCGTCAGGAATATGAGGACATTTTTCTATATCAGTTTGCTTTTTCGCAAGTTTTAGTGCATAAGCCATACAGGTAGGGCAGCCGCATTTTTTACAGTTTGTGCCTTCTGCTTTTTTTGCACCCGGAAGGTATTTAAAAATTTGTAAACCTGTTAGTTCCACTATATTATTCCTTTTAGCACTTTTACACTGTCCGGATTCCACAATACAACAATGTCAGCTCCTGCGCTAATCATTGCCGACGCACCTGATATTTCCCACATTACGGCTCTTTGTTCAAAATCACCCCAGTCCTTAGAAAAGGCATCTGTTTTTGCTTCCTTTGCACGGTATGATTCTTCACCGATAAAGGCAATTACCGGCATATTGAGCATTGTATCACCGTCAAATGCTGATTGTTTGATTTTTTCTATAATACTGTATCCGTAATCCAATCCGTAACCGAGTCCGCCCATATCCGGATCAATTAATATCCTGTCAGGTTTCATACCTTTGTCTATTGAGAGAACATTGAGTTCTTTTGCCAGATTTATATCTATAGGAGTTCTTAATACCAGTATATGATTATATTTTGTCACATAAGGAACAATATGTTCGTAAGTTTCTTCATCAGCAAAAGCTATTATGCATTCTTTCGGCGCATTCTCCGCAAGAATAGGCAGCAGTTTTATGTCAATGATATTGTTGTTTGCACCACGCAAAATCAACGGCTTTTTGACTTTAGAAACAGTATTTTTTAAAAAATCTTTTATGCCGGATATTTCTTTTTCGGACAAATCATCAGAAACATTAAATTTTATTGAAATTATATCAGCATTTGAAAGGTCAGCTTCTTCCGGTATTTGTTTTCTTGATTTTCCACGCCATTTTTCTTTTATTATATCAGGATATCCGTTATCAAAATCATAAGGTATTTCAAGTGCAATAAGAGGCTTAGCCGCATTGTCATTTTCTTTCATAAACGGAAATGATGATGCTCCTCCTATTGTAAGCCCGGAAAATGATATTGTTCTTATTTTTTCTTTAATATTAAATTCTACAAAAGCGTCTGTATTATTCATAAATTAATATTAAAGAGTATATAATCTGTTGTCAATTTAATAAATTTAATAAATTAAATAAATGTTTCAAACCTGTTATTATTACCGATTATATGCGGTTTAAATTGTGTCATATCATTGTAAATCCACGGAAAATTGTCTGTTACTTTGGGTGTTTTTTTTGCTTTAGGCATTTTAGACAATTGAACATCAATGTTTTTGATAGCTGTTAATGCAGACTTTTCCAATTCTTTTCCGGATGGCATAAAAAGCCGAACACTATTGAATCTGACCACTGTAAACTCCTTTTACTATATTACACAAACAAATGTTATTGTCTTTTAAAGTATAATTAACATTCAAAATTGCCTTTTTAATAAATAACTTTTACAAATGTTTATATTAAATTTTGTAATCAATTTTTAAAAAGCAGTTTGCATAGCGTTAGGCAGCTGTGCATTATATTTAGTAATCAAAAGCATAAATGGAGATGCAAATGTTACATGATCATTATCTACCGATATAAGTTCTTTATTGAGCTTTGGAGCTAATGATGTTTGCATTTCCGGAGTAATTTCACAATCTTTGTCTGAAAGAAAATAATTATCATGCCCTATGGTATCGTTATAACACATACCCAGTGCTTCAAAATCCGGCATATAGCAATTGACTTCCCTTGGTGAGGAAAGGGTTTGATGAACCTGATTATGGTCTTGGTATTTGTAAATACAGGTGTTTTTATCATGGTCATAATAATATAACGGGGCAATATTTCTGCAATTATTCAATGTTAAATATGAATCTATCAAAGCAAGGGCGCCTAATGAAAAAGGCTGATTCAAACTTTTTTTGCTTTCGTCAGCTATTTTAAAGACATATTTCTTTTCGGGTGTGTAAACCCCAAAAACATTTTTATCAGTTTTCCCTTCTGTAAAATATTCAAAGCGATATTCTCTATTACCGATTTTTAGCGGTGCAATTTGTTCTTTGGTCTTAAAGCCGCTGTATTGACAGTATAGCTTGAGGTAATCATGTATTTGTTCAAAAACCCCGTTTTTAAATTCATCCGGTAAATTACCTATTTTTAGTGCCTTTGTTCCTGTTAATTGTTCATATTTATCAATTAGTGCTGATTCTCTCCAATCCGGACGCAGTTTTAATAAAGATTCAATGGATTTTGCATCATTGTATCGTTTATCCATATATTTTTCAAAAGCTTTGCCATAAGGATTGTTCGGGAAAAAGAATCTTAAATTGTCAGAATTATCACCGAGAAGTTGTCTTAGTGTGGTGTAGTTCTTTCTTGCATCACGTGCTCTGCCTGCAATATCATCAATCAGGTTATAACTTAAATTTTCATCGTCTAATATGCAGCAAAAAAGCTTATTCATACCTTCTTTATCTGTTTTTATTTTCAAAAAAGCATCTAAAGGCTTTGTTTTATCTGCATTAACATACCAGGTATATTCATTTTTGAGCTGTTCTAATGTTTTGTTGTCGTCACTGTTGCCTTTGAAGTTTACACCTAATGCAGCAAGATTTTTGGCATAAAATTTCTGTTCTGTTTGAGCCGGAGCTGCTTTTAGAAAGAGCTTTGTATTGTGGGTATTTTTAGGTTGTGCCGGTGTTGTATTTTGATAATTTGTTGTTAAATAAGAAATTTGCATTATTCACTGTCCTTTAGTCTTCAATAAGAATTAAGTTTGTGAATAATGCAAATTGTCATTTTCTATTATTTTTTTAACAAAAGTTAATTATTTTATTAAACTGTGACCTGTCATTTCATCGGGCTGTTTTATGCCGAGAAGCTGCAGTACAGTAGGCGCTACATCACAGAGTGCACCTGTTTCTTTCAGCTCATATTTACCGTTTCCGTTTATCAATATAAACGGCACGGGATTTGTTGTATGAGCGGTAAACGGAGCGTGAGTATCCGGATCTTCCATGCATTCTGAATTGCCGTGATCTGCAGTTAAAAGCATAATAACATTATTTTCTTTTGCTTTTTGTGCAATTTTTCCTACACACGTATCAACTGTTTCACAGGCTTTTACGGCTGCTTGAAACACACCTGTGTGACCGACCATATCAGGATTTGCAAAGTTTACGAGAATAAATCCGTATTCAGGATTATCCAGTGCTTTTAATACATTTTCGCAAACTTCTGGTGCGCTCATCTCCGGCTGCAGGTCATATGTTGCAACTTTAGGTGATGCAACAAGTGCTCTTGTTTCCAGTTTGCCTGATTTTTCTTCTCCGCCGTTAAAGAAGAAAGTGATGTGTGCGTATTTTTCTGTTTCTGCTGTTCTGAACTGTTTAATACCGTTCGCATCCAGTACATCGCCTAATATATTTGTCAATTTTTCCGGCGGATAAGCGATAGGAAGCGGGAAAGTTTCGTCATACTGTGCCATGCAGACATAGTAGAGATTTTTTCTTACTGCTTTTCTTTGAAATCCGTCAAAGTTTTCAAAAGTCATTGCACGAGTAATTTCTCTTGCTCTGTCCGGTCTGTAGTTGAAGAAAATAATAGAATCATTGTCTTTTATACGGGAATCTGCATCCGAATTTGTAATAGTCGGTTCAACAAACTCATCTGTTACATCTTTTTCATAAGAAGCTTTGATTGCTTCATCAGAGTTTACGGCTTTTTCACCTTCGCCTAAAAGCAATGCATTGTATGCTTTTTCTACTCTATCCCAGCGGTTGTCTCTGTCCATTGCCCAGTATCTGCCTGATATTGTTGCAATTTGAGGCAAGTTATATTTTTTGAGTTCTTCTTCTAATTCTGCAAGAAATTCTACAGCGCTCTTAGGCGGAGTATCTCTTCCGTCTAAAAATGCGTGTACATAAACTTTTTTGAGTCCGTTATCAGCAGCCATTTTTATTAATGCTTTAACGTGGTCAAATGAGCTGTGTACACCGCCTGTAGAAACAAGTCCGTACAGGTGGAGAGAAGAATTATTTTTCTTTGCATGCTCAATAGCAGCTTTAAACTCTTTGTTTTCAAAAAATTTGCCTTCTCTTATTTCTTTGTTTATTCTTGTTAAATCTTGATAAACAACACGGCCCGCACCTAGGTTGAGGTGGCCTACTTCGGAGTTGCCCATCTGACCGTCAGGCAGACCGACATATTCGCCTGAAGCATTTATCTGAGTATATTTTTCTGTTTCTTTCAATCTATCAAAATTAGGTGTATTTGCTGTTTTTGTTGCATCTTTAGGACACGCTGTATTTATTCCCCATCCGTCCATAATACATAACAGCACTCTTTTATTGTCTGCCATTTTTTATCTCCTTTTATTGTTTCGGTTAATTATATTATCCTTGCTCAAAAAAAAACTTAAATGCCTGTAACTTATAATTTCTGAATAATCTCTATTTCATTTCCGTCAGGGTCTTTTATAAAAGCTATTTTTGATTGTGCTTCGTCCATAACAAACGGTTCATAAAGATATTCCCAGCCGAAGTCTTTTAGTTTTTTATCAAATTCATCCATATCTGCTGTTTCTAAAGCAAAATGTCCGAAAGCATTACCGTTTGTGTACCCGTTTTCAGGATTTTCAAAATTCTGGGTTAATTCTATTTCAAAATCAGAATCTTCACCTTTTAAAAAGTGCAAAATGCTGTCTTCGAGTTTTATTTCATGAGTTTTTTTGAGTCCCAAAAGTTCTGTATAAAATTTCATGGACTTGTCTATGTCCGCTACTCTAATCATTGCGTGTAAAATTTTCATATCTTCTCCTTTTTATTAATCTAATCTAGTGTCGCAGTTGCCGCCGGCTGTCTTGTAATTCCTTCCTGCTCGTTGCTGCCGCTGACTATGCTTCGCTACCGTCAGCTTAGCACTCGCTCATCGGGTTTCACCCGTCCGGAATTCCGCTCACCGCAGCCTGCACCTGCTCACCTTTTCAAATGACACTCAAAAATTTTGCTCACGTTCCTTATCTCAAAATTTTCTCGGACAACATTACAACAATTTCTATAAATATTTTAAAATTAAAACAGACGGTTGGATAGATATAACAATCCTGTGACTTAATCATATTATATCATTGTAATTTTTATTTTAATTGGTATATTTTTATAGGGAGCAAATTTATGCCGTTAAAACAATCTATTCTTTTTATTATCGATGATTTGGAACTCAAATATTTTGAGTTTAATGACCTTGTTACAAATTTCTGGCTGATAAAAGAATTTTTGCAAAGGGATTATGAGGTTTTTGTCGGTATAAAAAGCGGTTTATATACAGAAGGTAAAATTGCAAAATCTCTCTGCTATGAAACTTATTTAAAGGACAATAATATTTTTTATAAAAAAGAAGAACTCAAAAGACATATCATAGAACATTTTGATGTTGTATTTTTCCGTCCGGATCCGCCTGTGGATATTGATTATATAAATGCCTGCAATGTTTTTGATTATGTGGATTCTGAAAGAACTGTGGTAATAAATAATCCGGTTGCTGTTAAAAATTTTAATGAAAAATTCCACCTGAATTATTTTGAAGAATATGCGCCTAAAAATATTGCAACTGCAAATGCTGACGATATAAAAGATTTTGTAAGAGAACATAAAAAAGCTATTATAAAACCCCTGAATCAGTGTTTTGGCGGCGGAGTATATTATCTTGACACTGATGAAAGGAACATAAATGCGATTATAAAAAATCTTACAAATAACGGCAAAACCATGGTAATGGTGCAGGAATATCTGGAAGGTGCAAAATACGGAGACAAACGCATTTTGATTGTTGGGGAACATGTTTTTGATGAATGTATAATAAAGCTTCCAGGTAAAGATGATTTTAAGTTTAATACTCATTCTGACAAATACTTTAAAACTGCAAAGCTCACAGATGAAGAAAAAGAAATGGCACAGCATATTGCCAAACACTTGAATGCCGTAGAACTTTATATGGCTGGTCTGGATGTTGCAGACGGAAAGATAATGGAAATAAACATTACAAGTCCCTGCTATTTTATAAGGGAAATAAATGCTCATAATGATGAACGTTTTCAGGATATCTTAATGGATAAATTAATCAATCTTATTGAACTAAAACAGGGGAAAATTGATATACCTCAATTGTGTTAGATTTCTATGCTCAATCACGCTGATTTAAAATTACAGGAAAATATCATTACAGATAAAAAACAGCTTGCGGAAATATTTTTTGCAGGCATAAAACCATCTGAAACTGCAGCTAAAAAGCAAACCGGCGTTGAATTTGAAAAACTGCCTGTAAAAATTCGGGATTACAAAGCTGCTTCTTATTATGATGTTGCAAAATTTCTGCAGCTTTATAATAACAATGACAAACAGCCTGTATATGAAAATAATGCTCTTCTTGGCTTATCGGATAAAGACGGTGTAATTTCTCTTGAACCGGGGTCTCAGACTGAACTCAGTCTTGTTCCTAAAGATAATTTGATTGAGGTAAAAAAATATATAGACAACTACAATAAAAATACAGCACAGCTTGCGCAAAAAACAGGTATTTGCTGGCTCGGATACGGCATACAGCCTGTTTCAACTTATGAGCAAATAAACATTATTCCCAAAAAAAGATACGAATATATGACAAAATACCTCCCGACGGTTGCTAAAAAACCTCTAATTATGATGAGAGAAACCGCAGGAATACAGGCAAGCTTTGATTATACGTCAGAGCAGGATGCAATGAGGAAATTTTCTTTTGCCATAAAACTGTCTCCGATTGTAAGCGCTATATTTGCAAATTCTCCTGTCAGAAACGGCAGACTTACAAACTATAAGTCAAACAGAGCCGCAAGCTGGCTTGAAACCGACAATGACCGCTGCGGACTTGTAAGTGAAAAAGTCTTCACAGAAGGATTTTCCTTTGACGATTATGTAGAGATTTTGCTTGATGTACCGATGATTTTTATAGAAAGATTAATAAACGGAAAGAAAACTGCTCTAAAAACCAATAATATTACTTTCAGACAGTTTCTTAATCAAGGCTGGCAGGGATTTATTGCAAATAAACAAGACTGGGAAACTCACATTAGTCTTTATTTTCCTGATGTAAGATTCAAAAGTTATATTGAAATAAGAAACCAGGACAACCAGCGCACGGAGCTTATATGTGCCGTTCCTGCCTTATGGAAGGGGCTTATTTACAACAATGAAGCTATGGAGGCTGTGGAAAATTTGTTAAAAGGTTTTACATATCAGGATTTTGAGTATATAAGAAACGAAATTCCAAGGTATGCTCTGGATTTAGAAATTAAAAACCGTTCCCTGAAAGATATAGCAAAAGAGATTGTTGATATTTCATATAACAGCCTGAAAACATACGGCAAATCAGAAGAAAAACTTCTTGAGCCGTTAAGAGAGCTGGTTTATAAGGGCATTACACCTGCGGATGTTATTATCGACAAATGGGAGAACATTTGGAACAAAGATGTCTCAAAGCTTGTTGAATATTCAATCTTGAAATAATAAAACATTTTATTTTTGGTAGTTTGTATATTGATAATATTTATTATCAATATATAAATCTGTCATCGAATTACGTAACATATACTAGAATGACGGGCTTTTTCATCATTCTGAAGGCAAAATCCTAAGAATCTGCGGCAAGTACAAAAATATACACAAAAAGAAAAGGCCCTCTCTGCACGAAGGGCCTAAAGAAAATTCTAAACACTAATCTTTACTGTCTATATAAGGAGCGTGTTTAGAATTTTCGGTTTAACCTTTTACCATTCTATTGCTACTAAACCAGGTCCGCCATAGCCTCCTTGACCGGCAACACCTATAGTATCGCTGGCTGCGCCACCGCCTCCACCGGAACCGTAGTATCTGCCACTTCCAGCTCGGGCACATGTTGCAGGTTCTGCAGGATGATACACAGGTACTGATATTGTTACATTTTCCTTTTCATATTCCAAACATTCATATTCAATGCTGTATCTTTTATCTGTAGTCATAGCCCAGTATCTGGGATAAGCTAATAACATATGCTCTAACAGCTTTTTATTATATTCAGGATCATCAGGAGACGCTACATAATTGTTAACAGTAGGCATTATGTTATTATCTAAAATCGACTGCTCTGTACAAGCTACTAATTCAGGTCCTGAATACAAACCCAACAGTGATCGTGCAGCATCTCGATTGCAACCGGAAATAAACCTATCTACGATGCCTCCTTTATTATACTTGACTGTATGTACTGTCATACCGCTTGTTTTAGCATTAAAGGAATAAGCACCCCACTGATAATTTTCTTTTTTAAGTTCACGATTAATTTCTGTTTCTGTACTTCTATTCGTTCTAATACTACTAGGACGACCATTGGTCATAGTTACAATATTATAGTTAAATTCAGATGCATCATAATGTGGACATATTCCTAAAGCATACTTGCATTTTTGAGTATTCTCTGCAATTACATCTTTTGGTTCAAAAGTATAATATTCGGATTTTCCTTCTGTACATGTACCGGCTGCGCCGCCTGCAGCGTTATTCCACAAAGAGTTATCACCTACAGTAGGAGTCTTTTGAGTGTTTTGACCACCGGCTTTTCCGCCTTCTGCAACATATTGTCTCAAAAATTTAGATGCGCTGTTATAAACCTCGACTTTTGTGGATTCACCATCCGGCGACAAATCGTAAAACTGAGCACCGCCTGCGCCAACTGTTATCTTCAAATAGCCTTCTATTTTTGGCATTGGAATTACCAAAGGAACAGCAGCACTTCCGCCTTTTCCTCCAAATATATCATATCTATCCAGCGAAAAAGTTCCTCTTTGTCCGTTTTCTGCGCAACCATCACTACGGCAGTCTTTTCTGCCTCTGCCACCGGCTCCATAGTATACACCATTTACTGATATACCACCGCCTGCCGTTGAATAATTATCATTTGTTAAAACATTTGAGCCGCCATAACCCGGACCGCTAGAACCGCTAAAATTGGAAAAATATCCTGTACCATAATCAATATTTGCTGACCCGCCTGCAGAATAGTCACCTCCACTGCACTTCCAAATTCCTAAACGGTTTTTACAGGTTCTGGTCTGACCTCCGGTTCCCCCAAAAGCTGTCATCAAAATTTTCATCCCTGACGGAGTTGACACTTTAAATTTTGTGTCTCCGCCATTATTTGCCCTCGGTGCAGAAGACTGGGATGAATCAAAATTTCCATAATCAGCTGAGCCTTCACCTATCTCATAACTGTAAAGATTTCCGGGTGGCAGGGTTAGTTTACCTAAAATAAAACCACCACTACCGCCACCGCTACCTGCTATGCCAGACTGATGTGAACCGCCGGCACCGCCAGCGCCGCCTCCGACCATACTAATACTGTATTCTGACGTGGCTTCCGGTTTAAATGTCGGAATGTTGTAATTCAATACCGGTGTTAGCTTCGAAACTCCGTTTCCACCGGCACCACCTCCGCCTATAAGCGTAACCCCAAAGTTTTTGGCATTGAGAGGAGGGACAAATTTACAATGGTCACCATCTGCTACAGCCCAGGTTGTCGGATTATTTATATCACCCTCAGGTGATTGTGAATTGTAATAAACATATTTGTATCTAATTTCAGCTTTACCACGATTAAACGGCTTCCTTCTATAGTGATACGTTGGTATTACCGTACACATATAGAGTCCAGAAGATCCATTCTCTGCACTTCTTTTCTTTTTGGTTAATATCGGAATAGAAGCCAGTGTGATTAAACACACAATTAACAGTGTAATCAGCGCCTCGGCCAGTGAAAAGCCATATTTTCTGATCTGTAAGATTTGGGACAGTTTGTTCATGTATACTCCTTATATTTTTTTGCATAGTCTATTGATTTTTCGCAGGACAAATTTGCGTGGGGCACAG
>CALUVO010000088.1 GCA_944324245.1 Candidatus Gastranaerophilales bacterium
CGCTCTTTCTCTGTTTACAAATCAATAATTCAAAGAAAAACTATTGATAATTTCGTGAAGCCATTTTGCACGTTTCGCCTTAGCTCAACGGCAAAAGAAGGCAAATCCGCTTCTTGGATTTTCTTCACGCTCGACACTGTCATTCGCTGCGCTGTCGCTTGTGCTCATTTCGTGTCTCGCTCCCCGGACTGGGTTCGGGCTCCGCCCTCACACGGCGTCCGTCCGAAAATCCGCTCTTGGATTTTCTTCACGCTCGACAGTTTCCAATCTTTATACTGCACGGAGATACGAAGTATCTCCGTGCAGTATAAAGATTAACAACGCCGTACATATCAGGATACTCTTGACTACAAGCGAGTCCGCCTCAGACAAAATATGAATTGTTTTAACTGTGATTTAATTATAAAATTTTAGCTTGAGTATACAATACCTGTATAAAATGTAAACATATTATTTTTATTGAACAATCAGGTATTGTTTTCGTTATATAATATGTGTATTAATTAGTTATAGTGAGAAGGAGAAATTTTATATGAAAAAAATATTAGCTCTTGCAGCTGTTTTTGTAATAACAGGCGTAATGCTTGCGGCACATGCTGCTACACCGCAGGAGGTTCTTGCTTTTTTTAACAAATATGTGGATGCGGCAAACACATACAGCGATACAATAACAACATTTTATGCACCGGACGCAAAAATTATAAGAGTTGTAATGAAAAAAGACGGCACAACTGCTACTGTTACTGCTGATACAAAACAGTATTTTAACCAGATGAGAATAGGTGCAAACCTTGCCAAAGTAAATAAATACAAAAACTCCTATACAGAAAGAAAAATAACAAAACAGGGCAACAATTACAAAATAAGCTGCTTAAGAAAGCCTTCTACAAGTGATTACAAAATTCCTGCTTATTTTGTAATAGGACCGGATGCAAAGGGTGATTTAAAGATTAAAGAAGAAATGATGTATACAAAACAGCAGTCCTTCTTGAAATATGCAAAATAAACGGTTTTAGAAATACAAATGACATTTTACATAATGAGAGTCTGAAATTTTTATAGTTTCAGGCTCTTTTTGTGAGCATATTTCTGATGCATACGGGCATCTGGTATGAAATTTACAGGCGGAAGGCGGATTTTTTGGTGAAGGTATGTCGCCTTTGAGATTAATCATCTTTGTCTCTGTTTTGCGTATAGTAGGCACTGCGCTGATAAGAGCCTGTGAATAAGGATGTTTCGGGTTATTAAATAATTCATCTGAATTTGCAATTTCTACTATATCCCCGAGATACATAACAGCAATTCTGTCACATAGATATTTCACAACCCCGAGGTCATGAGATATAAATAATATGGTTAAATCCAGCTTGTCCTTTAACTCTTTTAAAAGGGTAATAATTTGTGCCTGTATACTCACATCAAGGGCGGATACAGGTTCGTCCGCAACGAGAAAATCCGGCTCCAGAATCAATGCTCTTGCTATTGCTATTCTCTGTCTTTGACCGCCGGAAAATTCATGAGGATAACGTTTTAAATCATCTTGTGAAAGTCCTACAAGATTGATTATTCTGTGAATTTTTTGATTTATTATGCTTTTATCCCTTGTTCCATGTACAACTATAGGTTCTCGAAGAAGTTTATATATAGTCATTCTCGGGTCTAGGCTGGAATAAGGGTTTTGGAAAATCATCTGTGCTTTTTTTCTGAAATTTTTCAGCTCTTTTTGATTAAAGTCCGGAATATTTTCATTTTCATAAAAAATCATACCTTCCGAATTTATCAGCCTCAAAACAGCTTTGCCGAGCGTGGATTTACCGCAGCCGGACTCTCCAACAAGCCCAAGAATCTCCCCTTTGTAAATATCAAGATTAACACCATTAAGCGCTTTAATATACTCTTTTTTTGCAGTCCAATTACAGAAATCCGATTGAAGAGGATAATTCTTTTTGAGTTTTTTTATTTCGACAAGTTTTATTTTTTGCTTTTGCATGATTAATATTATAACTTTTATTTTGAATATTTTATATATTCTATGAGCGAAGCCGCTTCAGACAGTTTTAGTATACATTTATATATACCCAGTAGCTTCTGTACACTTTTTTGACATAATCACGTGTCTCAGGGTAAGGTATATTTTCTACAAATTCATCAAAGTTTTTATACTTTAAATTGTCTTTCCAGCTTCTTACCGCATTAGGGCCTCCATTATAGGATGCAATTGCCAGCATATCATTTTCGTGTAATTTTGTTTTTGCATAATCAAGATATGCACAACCAAGATTTATATTTGTTTCCGGAGAGAAAAGGCTTTGGGCACCGGTATACACAATACCGCTTTTTGCTGCAATATATGAAGCTGTAGCAGGCATTAACTGCATAAGCCCTCTTGCTCCGGCAACGCTTTGTGCTTTAGGGTTAAAATAGCTTTCTTCCCTTATTAATGCTGTTACAAGATACGGATCCAAAATAAATTCTTTGGCATTCTCATTGATTATTTCCTGATAATGCAGCTGATATGCAAGTTTGTACAAACTGTCAGAAAAATCCGGTCTGATTTCAGATTCTTCCAGTACATTTCTGGCCAGAAGTGCGGCTGTAGAATAGTTCTCTTCTTTATAGTTTATCCAGCTTTGTACCGCTTTATTTTCTTTGTCTATTTCTCCAAGCAGTTTGTAATCGTTTAGTTTTAATATAGTGTTAATAAGTTTTTCATTATCTTCCGAAATATTTGTATGACTAAACGGAAATGCAATTGTCTGCCGTTTTTCAGGCAGTCTTTGAGAGTATTTTGTATTCCAGTTCGGATTATGAGAGTTACTTATATGCTTGCTTGCTCTGTATGCATAGTAGCTGTCAGGGTATTTGCTGATTATTTTTTGATAAAGTCCTTTTGCTTCATTTCTGCTTACTGTTTTTTCGGCAAGTTTTGCTGTCCAGAACATAACAAAAGGTGCTGATACCGTATTTGGATAAGTTTTTATATGAGTCTGTCCGAGAATAAAAGCTTTTTTATTTTGATGTGTTTTATATGCTTCCCAGAAAAGATTGGATAAAGCATCAGATGCATATTTCCCCGTAGGAAATTTTGTATATATGCGTTCATACAGATTATTTTTAACCTGTTCGTTTTCCAGTTTAGTAAGTCTGTAGAGTATAAAATCTTCGCCTTTTGCTTTGAAAGATACTGCAATTTCAAGAGCTTTATACCAGCCGGCTTTTATCCCCTGCGGATAAATTTGCACATAGTTTTCTATAACCTTCTGCAGTAAATCATCGTCCAGATTTTTAAAATACTTCGGATAGTTATTTTCAAATATTTCCCGTGATTTTTCATATTCACCTTTTTTGGTGTATATAAGACTCAGATATCCCCATGAACTTGCCATATAAGAGTTGTTTAAACATTCGTATGCCTGCTTTATTAATCCGTTTTTATAATAAGTTCTGCCTATAAGATAGTAATCTTTCTGATTCAGCGGAATTTCAAGAGACATTATTGCATCTGTACAGTTGATTGACAGCCTTCCGTCAGGAGATTGTTCCAGATATTCATCAAAAAAAGTTTTTGCCTTCTCTTTTTTATCAAGTATATTTTTTTCATCTTTTTCTTCTTTTGCTTTTTCAGAATAAATCATCCCCAGATAATAGCCGGAAGCGGTACTGTATTCACTGTCTTTAAAAATTTTTCTTATATCATTAAATGCTTTTTCTGCTCTTACATAATCTTTTTGTCTAAAGCTGTTTTGTGCAAGCGAGTAATAGGCTTTTTGTATAAACATTGAATCTGGATACTTTTCAATAAACATCCTGTATTTTTTTTCAGCAGTTTGGGAATCATTTAATTCATCAGCACTCATAGCCTGCCGGAGCAAAGCAATTTCATAAAGAGCTGAGGTTTTTGAAACATTTGAAAAATTAAAATACGCATTTTCAAAGTCTTTTTTATTAAAGTACTCAAGCCCCTGTTGATAGGTTTTAAAATCTTTTTCTGAGACCTGCGTCATTTTTACCACATTTGACAGAACTATTAAAATCAATACAGCAAATGCAGAAGTAATAAGAATGAATTTTAGTTTTTGTTTCCAATCCAATTTATATTTTCCTAATATGTTTCAATTAAAAAGACCTCTTATAAGTATCCTTAAAACGAGATGAAAGAGCAAGGTTTTATATCATCAAATATAGCATATATATAAATACAAATGCCACAGAATAATGCATTAAATGTTATAAGAAGTTTATATTGAGAGAGAGGAAGAATATGCACATTTATTCTGAAGAAGAATATGCAAAAAAATTGAAAGTGATAATAAAAAAACGAATTACAACACCTGTTTCTATAGACAGTACAATACTCAAAAACAATATCATAAAAAATTATATTTATTATGATAAAACAGTAAAAATTGTTTAATTATTCGTGCTGAAATGTAGTTATTTTTGATTTTTCAAAAGGAAACACAAGTGTAAATTTTGCACCATAGCCGGGTTTTGATTCTATTTCTATAGATCCGTCATGCGCCTCCATAATTTTTCTCGATATAAAAAGACCTAAACCAGAGCCCACTTTTTTAAATCGGGAGGAAATACTTTTTGATGAATCAAAAATAGTATCTATTTTTTCCTGCGAAATACCAGGTCCCTTATCTTTGATTGATAGTTCAATTTTATCGTTTTTTCTCTTTATACAGATATCAATAGTAGAATCAGCAGGAGCATATTCTGATGCATTGGCTATCAGATTGGTCAATACACGATTTATTTCGCATTCATCAAATTCAAATACATCATCAGGTACATCGGATTTGATTTTTATTGTTTGATTTTCGTTTTCAAAAAGATATTGTAATCCGTCAAGACAATTTTCAAGTGTTTTTTTTATGGAATAAGGATGTTTATTTATTTTGCAGGTGCCGTTTTCCAGTTTGTATCTTGTGAGTATATTATCTGTCATCCTCATCATATATTTTGATGAATTCAGTATCTCTTTAATTATATCTTTTTGATCAGTTGTCAAATCGCCAAACTTACCGTCATATAGCAGTTCCAGAGCTCTCTTCTCAGCTCTTACTGGAGTTTTTAGGTCATGAGTAAGTGTTTCGATGAAATTTTCTCTTTGTTCTTCTATTTTTATTTCTTCAGTACGATCATCCATTACTATCAGATAACCTGATTGCTCAGAATTCGTTTCAATTTTTGAAACATTTGTCTTTGTATATTTTTCATTGTTAATAACAACTCGAAATGCAGTTTTTTTCTCGTTTGATTCCGAGAAATCAAGCAAATCCTTTATAGCTTCTGATTGATTGTTTTCTTTTAAAATTTCCAGAAAATTTTTTTCAGAGTATTTTTCTTTACTTATAATTTTATTATTCTGTGAAACAATATTAAAGTTTAAATCAGTCAAAATAATTTCATTGCTGGAAAATTCAAATATGCTGTCGAGTTTCTTTTTTTCATTAATTAGCTCATCCTGCATTTTTTTTAATTTCAAAACACTTTGAACCTGTGCACGTGTTGTATTTACATCAAAAGGCTTTTCAATATAAGCAAATGAGCCCATATTGTAGCCTCTGATTTTATTTTCTTTTGCGGTATGTGCACTTACAAAGATTACGGGTGTGTTTTTGTGGATTTTTAAAAGTTTTTCGACAAACGAAAATCCGTCCAACTCCGGCATTACAATATCGATTAGTACTATATCAATTTTTATATTATTTGTTTCTTTAAGAGCTTTTTGAGAATTTTCATACGTTAAAATATCATAGCCAAGAGGCTCGAGTGTTGCAGCAAGCAATTCAACGTTAAGCTTGTCATCGTCAACTATTAATATTTTACCTTTTGTCTTTTCCATTCTTTTTTCTTCCCTTACACTTGGAAACTTATAGTAAACCGATTTTGATGAAATAAGAATTACCCAACTGGGTGATAATTTTGTTAATTGAATTAATTATTCTTTTATACCGCCTCGAAACAGGTCATTTATAAAATATTTTTTTCCGTACATAAAAATAATTATTACAGGTAACGATAAAATCACAGAACATGCCGTTAAATCTCCCCACATAATCGTCTCTCTAAAAGTGCTCTTGAATTGTGACAAAGCCACTGGCAGCGTAGTTATTTCGGGCGAGTTTGTGACAATCAACGGCCACATAAAACTGTTCCAAGTAGTAATAAAGGTAAACAACCCAAGAGTTGCTAATGCCGGCTGTGATAAAGGAAGTGCGATTTTAAAAAATATTTCAAAATAATTACAACCGTCTATTTTTGCGGCATCCTCTATTTCACAAGAAACACTTCTAAACCACTGGCGCATAAGAAATATTCCGAATCCGCCGAATATTCCAGGAAGAATCAGTGCTTGATATGTATCTATCCAGTTTAATTCTCTCATAAGAAAAAATAATGGTATGATGTTTACCTGTGGTGGAATCATCATTGTCAAAAGAAAAATAAAAAATATAAATTCCATATATTTACTTTTGTTTCTTGCAAATACATAACCGGCCATGGCAGAAAATAAAACCTGAAAAACAGTTGTTATTAGAGCAACAAACAAACTGTTTAAGAAAAATCTTGCAAGAGGAAGAGACTTAAAAATATGTGAATAATTGTCAAATATAAAAGGGGAGGGAATAGGATTGAAAGTATCTGAAAATATTTGCGATTCCTGCATAAACGAAACAGACAACATCCATAAAAAAGGTGCAATCATAGAAATTGCTCCCAGTATCAGAACCATATAACCCAGATATACAAAAAACTTTTTCATCCATAATATTTTAAATGTTACAGAATTAAATTACAAATATAATCTAAAAAACACAGCTTAATATTCATTTACAAATCAATCAAGTACACTTATTTTTTTTATAAAAATATGTTATACTACAAATGTAACAACAAGCTGTTTTGCATGATAAAAAGCCGTTACAGGAGATTATATGAGCAGGGTGCTTTTATTGAATAACGAAAACGAACCGCTTCGAATTTGCAGCTGGAAGCGTGCTTTAAAGTTATTATTAAACGGAAAAGCACAATGTGACAAGAGTATAAAAAATATTGAGGATTATTTGAGTATTGATAATACACAAATTCCTAAAGTTATAAGACTTAACTATAATGTGGCAGTTCCTTATCGGGAACTGCCTTTTTGTCGAGAAAATGTTTTTGTGAGAGACGAATACACATGCCAGTATTGCGGGAAAAAATTTTCTCCTCAGGAACTGACTCTTGATCATGTATATCCAAAGTCACGATTGGGGCCTGACATATGGGAAAACATAGTAACCTGCTGTAAGGAATGTAATCAGTTTAAGGCAGATAAAACTCCTAAAGAAGCAGGCATGAAGCTTCTTCGACGTCCTTTCCGTCCAAAAGAATATTTTGTTTATGAAATGAAGAAATATTCTCCAAAAGAACAGATGTACTGGAGACGTTGGTGCTATAAAATTGCTTGAGGACAAATAGCACTAAAACAAAAAGCTTTCTGGATAAACAGAAAGCTTTTTGTCTAAAATAATTTGTATTAATTATATCATCAAGCCGCCGGCAACTTCAATGGCCTGACCTGTAACATAGTCTGTATCAAGAGCCAGAAACTTAACAACTTTAGCAATATCTTCAGGAGTACCAAGTCTTCTCATAGGAATAGCTTTTAAGTATTCATCAATATTAGCCAACTCTGCAGTCATTGCTGTTTGAATAAATCCGGGACATACTGCATTTACTCTGATATTTCTTGAGCCTAATTCTTTAGCCAGTGTTTGTGTTAAACCGATAAGACCAGCTTTTGATGCTGAATAATTAGCTTGACCGGCATTACCGTGGCGGCCTACGATACTTGACATATTAATGATAGAACCTTGACGCGCTTTCATCATGTACTTGACAACAGCATGAGTTACACAATAAGCACTTGTTAAGTTGATTTTAATAACTCTTTCCCATTGTTCCATATCCATTCTTATAAACAAACCGTCTTTTGTAATACCTGCGTTGTTCAAAAGAATGTCAATTTTACCATGTTCAGATATCATTTTGTCAACAGCTGCCTGAACTTGTTCGTCATTTGAAACATCAAATTGATAGAAATACGCATTAACACCCAATTTTTTAATTTCATCGATAGCCGGTTGAGCTTTTTCCGCATCGCAAATATCATTAATAATGATGTCACATCCTGCTTTTGCAAGTTCTAACGCACAAGCTAAACCGATACCCCTCGAACCTCCTGTAACTAATGCAATTTTTTTTTCTGACATAATTTTCTCCTTAAATTCTAATTTTTATCCTAAATAATTATTAAATTGTTATTAGCAAGCTATTGTAGTTTTAAGTGCATCAACAGCTGTATTCAATGATTCTTCATCATATACATTCAAAACTGTTACGGAAGCATCAGTTTTCTTGATTAACCCTGCAAGCACTTTGCCAGGTCCGATTTCTACAAATGTATCAACTCCGTCAGCTATCATTTTTTCTACTGTCTGTGTCCACATAACAGAAGAATAAATCTGTGCAGTCATTTTTGCTTTGAATCTTATTGCAGATGTGGTAGGTTCTGCATCAACATTTGTAAATACAGGAATTTGTGCTTCCTTAATATCACAGTCATCAAGAATTTCAGAAAATTTAACACTTGCTTCTTCCATAAGTTTTGAATGGAAGCCACCTGATACAGGAAGAGGAATAACTCTTTTTGCACCAGCTTCTTTCAAGGCTATGTTTGCTTTTTCTACTGCTTCAGCTTCGCCTGTTATAACAATTTGAGCAGGCGAATTGTAATTTGCAACGGATACAATGCCGTCAATTTTGGAAATTGTATCTAAAATGGACTCTTTATCCATGCCGATTACTGCAGTCATTGCGCCTTTTGTCGATTCTGCAGCTGCATTCATTTCACGTGCACGTTTATCAATAAGCTTCATTGCCGTAGGAAAATCGACAACACCTGCAGCATAATATGCGCCGTATTCACCTAAAGAATGACCTGCTGCATAATCAGGTGTGATATTTGCTTTTTCTTTCAATGCTTCCAGTGCAGCTATCGAAGTAACAAGAATAGCCGGCTGAGTATTGATTGTGAGTTTTAAATCCTCTTCAGGGCCTTCAAAACACAATTTAGAAATATCTCTACCCAGAACTTTATCAGCCGAGTCAAAGATTTTTTTTGCCGCAGATGAAGAATCATACAATGATTTTCCCATGCCTGCTGATTGTGAACCCTGTCCGGGGAATACGAACGCAATTTTTCCCATATAAAATATCTCCTTACTTTTTATTTATGACCTGCCTGACAGAAAATCCCGAAACAAGTTCAGGATGACAAATTTAAGCAATACCTTCTCTGAGTCTTACGATAACAGTGCCCCAGGTCAAACCTGCCCCAAAACCGCTTAAGATAGCTTTACAAGGAAGTTTTATTTTTCCTTCTTCAATACCCTCAGCCATTGCAATAGGAATTGAAGCAGCGGATGTGTTGCCGTATTTTTGAAGATTTACAATAATCTTATCATCACTGTAGTTCAGTCTGGAAGCCATTGCCTCTATTATTCTGAAATTAGCCTGATGAGGTATTAAATAATCCACATCATCCGGTGTTAAACCTGCTTTTTCAAGACAGTTGCTGATAGATTCAGGCATTGTCGTAACAACAAATTTGTAAACTTCTCTGCCCTGCATAACAATTTTTTGCTTTTGAGGTGCACATGGCTCAACAATCGGACAATTTTCTCCGTTTAACGGCATTTTTATAAAGTCACCGTCTTTTCCGTTTGAATGCATATCCATAGCAATAATGTCATCAATACCGTCAACGGATTCTTTCATAACAATTGCACCGGCACCGTCGCCAAATAATACACAGCTTGTTCTGTCATACCAGTCGATAAATTTTGAATTTGCGTCAGTTGCCACAAGCAGAACATTTTTATAAATGCCGGATGAAATAAATGCTTTTGCTATATTCATCGCATAAATCATGCCTGTGCATGCTGCCGTAATATCATAAGCAGCTGCATTATCAGCGCCTATTGCAGCCTGAATTTCGCATGCTGTTGAAGGATAAGGATGAGCGGGAACAGATGCTGCAGCGATAATCATATCAATATCTTTTGCATCCATTTTTGCTTTTTCCAGAGCATTCTTTGCAGCAGCAATACCGAGGGTCACGGCATTTTCTTCTCCGGAAACAACACGTCTTTCCTTGATACCGGTTCTTGTAGTAATCCATTCGTCACTTGTGTCTACAAGTTTTGTTAAGTCGTCATTTGTAATTACATGCTCCGGTACGCCGTAGCCTACGCCTGCAATCATTACAGGGATTAAATTTAATGCCATAATCTATCCTTCGTAAAACTCTGTTATTTTCTTATTAACATCAGATTCAACGGCTTCTTTTGCTACTCTGACAGCATTTTTGATAGCATAAGCCATACTTCTGCCATGGGAAATAACTGTTATTCCTTTTACACCGAGAAGCAGCGCTCCGCCGAATTCTTCATAGTTAACTCTTTTAAAAATTCTTTTCATTGCAGATTTTGCAAGCAGACCTATAAGCATTGAAATAGGATCACGTTTAAATTCCTGTAATATCATTTTAAACAGCATAGATGAAGCGCCTTCAATACTTTTCAGGGCAACATTGCCGGCGAATCCGTCACAAACAACGACATCGCAATCTCCAAGGAAAATTTCTTTCCCTTCTACGTTGCCGATAAAGTTCAATCCGTCTTTGTTTTCGTCTAAAAGTTTGTAAGCAGCCTGAGTAAGGTCATTGCCTTTGCCGGCTTCTTCACCGATATTCAATACCCCGATTCTAGGACTTTCATTACCAAGAACATTTTTAGAAAAAGCTGAACCCATAATTGCAAATTGATAAAGCATCTCGGGAGTACAATTTGAATTTGCACCGGAATCTATCATTACAACCGGCTTTTTCATAGTAGGAAGAGTTGTTGCAATAGCAGGTCTTTCAATACCAGGCAATCTTCCCAAACCAAAAAGACTGGATGCCATAGCAGCACCTGTAGAGCCTGCTGCCACAACGGCCTGAGAACTTCCTGTTGCAACTGCTTTTACTGCAAGCACGATAGAAGAATCTTTTTTCTTTCTGATAGCCGCGCCAGGTGCTTCTCCCATTTCTATAACTTCTGATGCGGGAGTAATCTTTATATCCAGTTTGTCAACATCAACTCTTATTCTGCCTTTTGGTGCATTGAGATTAGCGGTTCTTATTCCGTCTTTTTTTACGGATTCAATAACTTTTTGAATCTCATCTTCTTTCCCGACAAGCTCAATTGCTACACCGTATTCATCGGCAGCCCACAGAGCACCTTTTACAATCTCATGAGGTGCATGATCTCCGCCCATTGCATCAATAGCTATTCTTGTCATACCGTAACTCTACTCCCTACAAAACTCTTTACACCAAACAGCATCCGCTTACTTTTATTATACATGCGCCGAAATAAATCGGCGCATTGTAATTTTCAATTATTCTTCTGAAGATTTTTCTTCTTTAACTTCTTCCTGAGCAGTTTCAGCTTTCACTTCTTCAGACGGAGCTTCTGTTGATTCTTCTGCTTGTGTTTCTTCAACTTTAGCTTCTTCTTTTACTTCAGCTTCAACAGCTTCTGCTTTTTTAGTTTTTTTAGCCGGAGCTTTTTTTGCTTTAGTTGTTTTTACTGCTTTTTTAGGCTCTTCTTTTACTTCTTCAACAAAACCTTCAGCTTTTCTTGAAACAACTTTGCCTTTATACTGTCCGCAAGCTGTACATACAGTGTGAGTCAAAACGAGTTCGCCGCAATTCGGGCAAACAGTAGTTTCTGGCACTGTAGCTTTCCAGTTTGATCTTCTGTGTCCTTGTGCTGATGCACCTGTTCTTTTCTTTGGTACTGCCATTTCTATTTTCCTTCTTTTTTTATCTTTAAATTCTTAAAAACTTCCAAACGGGGATCTGAAATTTCTTTTTTCATGTATTTTTCCATCTCAGGGTCACCTACACAATTTATATCACAAACACACGGATTTGGGATGTTTAATGTTACAGATTGATAAATTAAATCATCAATATCAATCTCGTCTGTGTTTGTAAGTTCTGTTACAAAGTCACCGTCTTTCAGCTCAATTTCTTGCCCGGAATGTGCGTCTTCACTGGGTATAAGCTGTCCGAGCATATAAGTTTCGTCCACATCAACTTCAAATTTTTTTGTAAAATCTTTTAAACATCTGTCGCAAACTAGCTTAACATTTGCAACAATTTTACCTTTTGCATTTATAAATTTTCCATAGGCTTTAAAAACCAATTCTGCAGAAATATTACCTTCTGTTGAAAGGTCTTTAATTTTATTGTCCAAATTAATTTTAAGTGATTGGTCTTTAGCGTTTTTTATGTCATCTATAGAAATCTTCATGGTTTTTTTATTGTATTTTAGACAAAAATTGTTGTCAAAAATTTTGTTTTAGTTTCTCGACAGAATCTGTATACAACATATCTTGTCTGCGATGGTCTCGCTTGTACCCGAGGTCCCGCTCAGACAGATTCCGCTAACTTCATCCGGAGTTTATGTCTGTAAGATTTTATAGGAATCCCAATTGATAGCAAACGCGCAATGCGTCTTTTGTTGTATATATTTTTTATGTATTTTTTATCTGTAATGGACAGAGGCTTGAAGCCGTCTGACAGCAATAATCTTATAGCTTCATTCATTACTAAAAGATTATTGTTATTTACAGAAATTGCTGCATCATTCGTACCCAGCTTGATAGCATAATCAGGCAAAGAGCCCCACAATTGATGATTTTTTATAGGATGCGGCGGAACATAGGTAGAAATATTGCGTGTCATTTTTAATTTTGCGGACAAACACATATCTTCCGCAGCACATTTGTAAGACTGATATTTTTCTGTACCTTCAAACATACATTCCAGCCATTCTTGTTGGAAAAACCAAGAATGACCTACAAAATCAACTTTTATAAGTTTCTTATTCGGTGATGCCCAGCCTATTCTTATATAATTTTTAAACGGATAATCACCTGGATTCTTCATAAGTATGCCGATTGTGCCGTATACTCCTTCCTGTTTTTGCATGCAGGAATGACAATTTTCAAGCCATGCATATCCCGGTATTGTGTCATCATCAAAAATGCATACATATTTTGATTTTGCCGTTCTTGCAAAATCAAACCTGCCCCAAACTCCGACATTGGACTGCGCTTTTTGTACATTATCAAATTTTTTATATAATTCATCCAGTACTGTTATTGTTTTTCCGCTATCAGGTACATCCTGAAATAGAAGAATTTCTCTGGGTTTTAAAGTCTGGGAGTTAATGGCTCTAAGCTGAAGTTCAAGGTTCTCAGGTCTTTTGTATAGAGTCAATATAACACTCACATCAAAATCTGTTGTTTTAGGATTATCCATAAAGCAATTTCTCTTTGCAAATTTGTTTTTAGGATTTTCATAAGGGCGGGTTTGTGTTTTATGGATATATTTGTCTATTGATGAACCAAAATCAATATAACAGTTATTTGGATTATTTTTATATAATTCATATATTATAGGTTCAGCCATAGGTCCTGCTGATACTACGTATAGCAGATTATTTCGATTTGCGAAATCTTTTTTAATTCTATCCAGTAATTCAGATGCACCGTTTTTCCAAAATTCAAAACAATCATCAGGAACACTGTAATATTTAAGTATATTTAAATTTCCAATTTTAGAATTTTCACCTCTATAATTTCCTATAACTACCGCATCTGTGTTTAAGGATTCAAATTTTTCTATGAATTTTTTATAATTTTTATTCACAAAAATATTGGCAAATGTTCTGTTTTTACTTTTAATTCTGGTACTGTACCAGTAATATGCACTTCTGTCGCAGCAGGGACAGGAGATTGCATAAATAAAATTTTCTGCTTCAATATCAAGTGTATTTAAAAGAGCATCTCCAAGTTCCGTAACATAATCCGGTGCGGCCCAACCCTCCTGCGCTGTAACTCTGCGGCCTGTCATTATTGCTCTTTCCCCGTCACCGTATCTTAGAAGTGAAAAATTTTCTTTATTCTCTATTTTTTGCCATATACGCTCAAATTCTTCATCTAAATATATATAATCCATATTATTTATTATCCTTATATTTTTTAATATGAGTATTTAAACATTCAAAATACGAAGTGTCAATTCGTGTTCTACTTATCCATTTTCATCAAAACTAACTATATGGATAATTTGAAAAAGCTTTTTGGAAAAAATTTAAAAAAACTCAGACAAGAAAAAAAGTATACGCAGGAGAAACTTGCTGAAAAAATAGATATAAGCAGCAGAGCATTGTCCTCTATAGAATGCGGAAAAAATTTTGTCACGGCTGAAACAATAGAAAAAATCTGCACAGCTCTTGAAATTACCCCAAAAACTTTGTTTGATTTTGATTTTCAGTACAAAGAAAAATCTGAAATGAAAGACGAACTGCTTTATCTTATAAGTAATAATGACCGGAAATTAGCAGATATTTACAGAATTATTAAATCTTATTTGCAATAAGTAAATATTATTGCAATAATTAGATATAAATTATTCAAATTTGAAACAAAAATGGTAAACAGCTCACAAAAAACATTTCTGGTAATAAATCTTTCATATTTTGGCGATGTGCTTTTGACAAATACTCTATGCCAAAATATTAAATTGAATTATCCTGATTCAAAAATTGTTTTTCTGGTAAACAAACCGTTTTACGAAGCAGCAAAATACCAGAAGGATGTAGATGAGGTTATTTGTTTTGATAAAAAGAATGAACATAAAGGTTTGTCAGGGCTGTTAAAGTTTGTTTATACATGCCCGTACCGCAATAAAATAGACACTGCTATTATTTTATACGGCAATGACCGAGGAATTTTAATATCGTATTTGTTGAACTGTAAAAAAAGAATATCAGGCTCCGGAACTGTATTAAAACATCTGCTAACGATAAATTCTATGATTCAGCTGAATTTTAATCACATGCAGGATATAAACGCAAGCTTTCTCAGTGAAATAACAGGGAAAAGACATAAAAGCCTGCCTGTTAAGTATATTACAGACCCGGAAAATGATACACTTACGCAAAAAATAAAACAGCAATTTGAAAATAAAGAACTCATAGGACTCTGTACGGTAGGTAAACATGTAGAAAATTACATGCCGATTAAAACGGCCACAGAGTTAATAGAAAAACTTAACTGCAAAGGAAAAACCGTTCTGTATTTCGGTGCAGGCAAAGACTGCCGCAAATACGCTGATGAATTAAAAAAGAACGGATGTGTAAATTTTATTGATTTAACAGATGCCACAACTATTTATCAGCTTGCAAACGTTATGCAGCTGTGTCAGGCTGTAATAAGCATAGATACAGGAACTCTCCATCTTTCTTATGCAACTGGTGTTCCGACTATCGGGGTTTTTTACAGACCTCATATGGCAAAAAAATGGGCGCCGAGAAAAGAATTGTATCCTTATACTGCAGTTATTGACTCTGATTATACGGCAGAACATATAATGCAAAAGCTTTCAGAAGTATTACAGCAGTCTATTCCCCTAAATAAATAACGGGCAGGTCATTATCCTGAGCATATTTTCTTAAAAATTCCGGAATGTTTTCGGGTTTATATACATTACCGTCTTCATCTTTGCCTACAAAAAATACACCTGTTGTTTCGCCTTTTCCTGTAAGAATTTCGTTGTAGTCTCTTTGGAATTTTCTTTTATGGATTTCCATTTGAGAAAAAATATTTTTAATTGCATAAGCCGCATAAGGAGTTTCCTGCTCTATTTGCTCAATCGGTTTATCTTTAATTTTTTTATACAGGTCAATATATTGTTCGTCAGAGAGGTTGAGTTCTTTTTTCATAAGTTCTGAAAAGTATTTTCTGTAAAGATAGCTTCCGCCCTGAAGATATTCATTGATGAGCATGTCTTCTGTCTTTTTTATGCCGGAGCCGAAATCCCTGTAATACGCAACGCCGATATTGTCAGCAGGGATATTTTTTATAAATCCCTGCGGTCTGAACGTGTGATAGTTGCCTTTTTCCCAGAAAACATAAGATGTACTCAAAAGTGCATTCATATCGGGCATATCAAGAGCATCAAGCATTACCTGCTGTATGTTATTGTCAAAACCGTGAACAATAACATTAAAGTTTTCTGCAGTAACGCCTTTGTCAAAACCGTATTTTGACAAGTCCAGACCTTTTTTCAGGTACAAAACTTTGTTTTTTATCTCATTGCCGTTTGAGTCAATTGTTGTTATTTCTTTAACATTTACGCCGTCAGCTTTTAACCCGGATGTTTTTGGGATTTTTGTCTGAGGCAGCGGTATGGCTGTTTTTTGAATTTGCCTGGCTTCTGCTTTGAGTTTTTTAGAAATGTTTATATAGGCATCTTTATATCTTTCAAAAAAAGCACCGTCACGTTTTACGCTCTTGAGGTCAGATTTTGTCAATATAATTGCAAGCTCTGAAAGATTGCCCGAACGCAGTTCATAAGCGTATCTTTGAATCAATTTATTCTGTTCATCTATTGTTTCCGCTTTATTACAGTGTTCAAGCAGGTCATGGTTTTTGATAAGCTGATAAATGTTCAACCTTTCAGCATTGTCCATACCGAATTTTTTGAGAATATAGTATGCGTCATAAGCGGAGTTTGCAGGATGTATCTTATCACGGCTCATTTCTTCTTTGGTAATGTCGTGCAAAAATGCTGCAAACATAAGTTCTTGCTTTTCTATTTTTGTTAGTGTATTAAAGTCAGGACTTTTTACACATTCCTGAAGAACTGCAAGTGTATGAACATCAACTGTATAATCGTGTGTTTGGTGCTGTTTTTTGCCGATTACCGAATAAAATTCAGGCACGGCTTTTAATATATCATTAAAAGTCTGCGCCATATCAGGTGAAACAAACCTGCCGTCCGGCAGAACTTTATTGCCCGCAGTAAATTTTTTAACATAAGGTTTAATCTGCTCTATTGCTGCTTTGGTCTTAGGGTTTTCGATTTCCCGTAATTTTTCGCCGTTATTAATCAATGTCGGATAGCCTGACATAACAGCCTGACCTGATTGATTAGTTGAAATTTCAAAACCGAAATAATCCCAGACCTTCATCTGTTCTTTTTTATCAAGCTTATCAATTATATCTTTTATATCATTAATGAAAGTGTTTCTGTTGTATTGAACAGTCAGTTTAAAATCAGGATTTTTGAAATTCAGTGTTTTAAATTCGGAATCAGGTGCACTGATTTTATCCAATGCATTAAAGAACGCTGTTTTTTCAAATTCTTCAAGCGGTCTTGTATCGATACCTGCAGATTTTACTAGTTTTGTAATTAGTGAAGAAAGTTCTTCCACACTTTTTGGTACCAAACCCGTACAGTTGTAATTCTGCTGAAAATCATTTGATAAGAATACTTCTGCCTTGTTTATAAGCAATTTTAGATATTCTTTTTTCTCTTTAAAACTCAGTTCATTTATTTTTTCTTTTTCGCTAAGCCCTAATTTGTCTGCTTTTATGATAAGAGCTTTTGCTGCAATTGTTTTGCAGTCATTTTTCATATTGAGAAAAGTTTCATACTCCTCATCATCAAGCTCTGCCAGTGCTTTCATCACGGGAGCATCCTGAGTATAATTGTCCCACGATTCATGGGTATTCATATAGCTGAACAAATTTCTTTCAAAAAGACGGTTGTATTCGGTTTCATTTAATTTCACCAGCTCAAAGACTGTGGAAGGATATATATATGACCGGACGGAATTTTGAATCTTTTTAAATTTTTCAAATTCTTTATCGCTGAATTGAGCCAGTCTGGCGGCATTCCAGCCGTCAGGCGCGGAGTAGTAAAATCCGTTAAACACCTGGAAGTTATTGTAAAGGCCTCTTTTTTCAAAATTCTCCCAGCCTTTTTCATCCAGTGTATTTACAAGAGCGCTTATTTCTTTAGCGTCGTAATATTTTTCAGATTTACTAAGCAGTGCACGGTCTTCAAAGAGTTTTTTATCCTGTGCGAGTTTGAACTGTTCATCAGTTAAAGATGCAAGATAAGCCCAATCTTCGTAGTCAAACTGCTTCATTTCATCAATTTTGCGTTTTTTAATATTTTCCCAATCCTTATCAGAAAGCACCGCAAGGTCTTTTAAGCCGTATGCACGGTTGGTAGTTGTCAGAAGATTTCTTTTTCTCAGGCTTTCAATTGCATCATCATCAAATTTCAAAACAGACATAATATCTTCAGGCTGCATTTTAAAATCGGTTAAATCTTTAGTGATTTCCATTAAAAGCTGCCAATCTTTATTACTGAGAGCTGCAAAATCAAGGATAATATCACCTTTTAATTTTTTGTTTGTTCTGTATTTAACATCTTTTTCTGCATAAGAAAGTATTCTTACTCTCGAAAGATAAGACGGTGTAAGATTTTTTACATCATCGCTTTTGGCTTTTTCAAGCATTCTGTGCAGTGTTTGTGCTTTAACACCTGTATCTAAAAGCCCTGAATATAAAACAGTATTCCACTCATTGTCTGTCATATCAGCTACCTGCTTTATAAAATCATGAAGCCAGAAGTCAGTTATGTGGTGGTCTGCATTTATATCAAGAAGGTAACGTTTTTCAACATTTTTCCACTGTGTATCATTTAACTTGCAAAGCTCAGATATCTCCGCACCGCCTATATCGTGTAAGATTTCATCGGTTTTATGCGGTGCATAAAGATTGCGGCGCAAAGCTGCCTGATGTTCTTCATCAGTCATTCTGGCAAGATATGTATAATCGAGCATACCGAATTTTTTCAGCCCCGGTTTTGCATCGAACAAGCCGCGTTTTTTAAGCTTTTCCCACTGTTCGTCAGTAATTTTGAGAGCAGAATCAAAGTCAATCCTGAAACTACGGTCAAAACTGCTTAAATTCGTCAACTTAGGATGACCTTCTTCTAAAAGTCCGCGTTTTTCAAAGATTTTGTTATTTTTATCACCCTCAATAAAGTTCGTTAAATGGTAATGTCTGTTACTTAACACGTTAGACAATTCAAAACGTATTGTATCTCTATCCCGATAATCACCGGTAATTTTTACCATTACATCAGAATCATATTTTTGAATAAATGAATTAACAGCCTCATACAATTCATCATCACTCATATCAGCAAGCGCTTTTGCAGCATCAGGGTTTAGAGAGGAATCACGCATGGTTTTTATTTCGTCTATTTCATAGCCAAACTCTTTATCTTTAGCTTTGCCGGACGCTCTATACCCTAAAGAACCGGAAACAGACATTTTAACCGGCTTTTCGTCTTTGTCTATCATTGTGTTATCTTTAGACAGCCCGTTTCTGTTGCCGAGCCATACATCGGCAACAAAAGATTCATACAGAGCTTTTTTGTTAGTTTCTGCCGGTGCAAGTTGTTCTTCAAAAATTTCTACAAGCCAGCCTGTTTTTCCGTTTTTGTCAAATGCAATATATTCAGGTGTCCTCACTCCGACACTTTGATACAGTTTTGATGCCATAATTTGCTGGGTTATACGCTCTTTATTATCTACATATTTGATTTTATAAATCTTGTTTGTTTCAGGCAGCAGAACATATTCATGGTGTTTTGTCTTAAAGAGAGTAAGCTCTTTTTCTTCACCGTTTGTACTTAATTTTACGGTTGATTTTTCTGCACGTTTTTCCAATTCCTCACGAAAATGTGTGCCGTCATAGGGTTTGCCTTTAAAACTTATATTGTTATATGCCGCATAAAGTTTAGGCTCAGCAGGTGCCGGTGCTTTTTTAGAATCAGTAAATGCAGCCACAGGAGCCTGTAAAAATTCTTTTTCCGTTTTTCTGTCGGGATATGGGTTGAATGACGTATTGGTTATGCGCATAAAAGTTCCTTTTTCACACTTGAATCCATGAAAACAAAACGCAGTGAAAAATTGCCTGTTTATGATTAATGATATTTTTATATTTATAAATACTTACAATATTATTTCTCTTTTAAATGAATAATCTTTCATATATACTGTGGTTATGACAAGAGATATTAAAAACGTAAGAAACTTTTGTATCATAGCCCATATTGACCATGGCAAATCAACACTTGCTGACCGTTTGCTGGAATATACCGGTACTGTTGCACAGCGTGATATGCAAAATCAGCTGCTTGATTCAATGGATATCGAGCGTGAACGAGGTATTACAATAAAGCTTAATGCCGCCCGTATGAAATACAAAGCAAAAGACGGTCAGGAATATGAATTAAACCTTATTGATACTCCGGGGCACGTGGATTTTTCTTACGAGGTTTCGCGCTCTCTTGCTGCTTGTGAAGGCGCATTGCTTATAGTAGATTCTACACAGGGAGTTGAGGCGCAAACTCTTGCAAATGCTTATCTTGCAATTGAACAGGACTTAGAAATTATTCCTGTTATAAATAAAATAGATTTGCCATCGGCTGATGTGGACAGAGTAAAAGATGAAATTGAGGAAATTCTCGGTATTGATGCCGAACACGCAATTCCTGCAAGTGCAAAAGCGGGTATTGGTATTGAGGATATCTTAGAAGCAATAGTAAAATTTGTTCCGCCGCCGGAGGACACCTCTGACAAGCCTTTAAGAGCGCTTGTCTTTGACAGTGCATATGACTCGTATCTTGGTACTCTTTGCTTTTTCAAGATAGTCGACGGAAGCATTAAAGTCGGGGATAAAGTAAAATTTATGGCATCTGGAAACAAATACGAGGTTGTTGAACTCGGTTATCTCAATCCTAACAGAGTTCCTGTAAATGAACTCCGAACAGGTGATGTTGGTTATATGGCATGCTCAATTAAAGAGTTAACACGATTTGTGGGTGATACGGTTACACATGCCGAACAGCCAGCTGCAGAACCTTTGCCTGGTTACAAAGAAGCATTGCCTGTAGTGTTTTCCGGTCTATATCCTGTAGACAATGATGATTATCAGGATTTAAAAGAGTCTTTAGAAAAGCTTAAACTAAACGATTCCTCTATTACTTTTGAGCCGGAAACTTCCTCTGCGCTGGGGTTCGGTTTTAGATGCGGATTTTTGGGTATGCTGCACATGGAAATAGCGCAGGAACGTCTGGAAAGAGAGTATGACCTTTCTCTTGTTACAACAGCACCTTCTGTAGTATATCGTGTACACAAGACTGACGGTACTGTTGTAGAGATAGACAATCCTTCAAATTTACCTGATCCGCAGTACAGAGAGTATATTGAAGAACCTTATGTAAAAGTAAATATCATTGCTCCAAATGATTATACTGGCACTTTAATGGATTTGTGCCAGAGCAAGAGAGGCATTTTTATAAATATGCACTATATTGATAAAGTGCGTGTGGATTTGGAATATGAAATGCCTTTGAGTGAAGTTATTGTTGATTTTTATGACCAGTTAAAATCCCGCACAAAGGGTTATGCAAGTATGGATTACGAGTTTAAAGAATACAAACGCTCCGACCTTGTAAAACTTGATGTTATGCTTGCAGGTGAAGTTGTAGATGCGTTGAGTGCGATTGTACATAAGGACAATGCTTTTTATGTAGGTCAAAAACTTACGGCAAAACTAAAAGATATAATTCCCCGCCAGATGTTTGAAGTGCCTATTCAGGCAGCTGTGGGAGGCAGAATTATTGCACGTACAAACATAAAAGCATTGAGAAAAAGCGTGCTTGATAAATGTTATGGCGGCGATATTTCACGTAAACGCAAGCTTTTAGAAAAACAGAAAAAAGGTAAAAAACGTATGAAAGCAGTAGGACGTGTAGAAGTCCCTCAGGAAGCGTTTATGGCTGTGTTATCTTTAAACGAAGATTAAGCAGCTTGCTTTTCATACAAAGACATTTTTATTTAAACGTATTTTTTAACTGTATTCAAAAATTCCATAATCTGAATAGGTTTTGAAATATAATCAGCACAGCCGAGTTCTTTGGCTTTATCTATTTCAGTATCCATTGCGCAGGCTGATACAACAATAATCGGAGTCTTTTTATTGTATATCTGCAAAAAGTCATATCCGGACACCACAGGCATCTGGATATCCAGCAGTATCAGGTCATAATCATTTTCCATTGCTTTTTCAAGACCCTCTTCCCCGTCAGCAGCCGTGTCAATTTCGTAATTTTGAGATATTAATATATCCTTCATCAATTTCAAATTTAGTTCATTATCTTCTATGATAAGTATTTTTCTCATTTTTAAACTTCTTTTTTATTTTGCTTATGAACTAAAGGCAATTTTACATAGAAGGTTGTACCTTCATTTACTTTACTTTCGAACCATATTTTGCCGCCATGGAGCTCTACAAGCTCTTTTGTAATAGTGAGACCTAGTCCTGTTGAGCTTTCTTTTTTTGAATAGACATTATTTAATTGTACAAATTTACCGAAAATTTTTCCGGCATACTTCTCATCTATACCAATGCCGTTATCCTGAACATAAATAGTAACATATTTTTTTTCGGGTTTGTATCCGATTTCAATTTTGCCGTTTTCCTGTGTAAATTTAATGGCATTGCTTAAAAGATTGTACAAAATCTGTTGAATTTTTTGATAATCTGCATCAATTTCCAAAAAATCATTTGTAGCTTTTACAAGCTCTATGTGTTTTTTGTTTGCAAGAGGGCGTACAATGTTTACAACTTCATTTAATGAAGTCTGCAAATTAAAACGGCCAAGTGCAAGTTTTATTGCTTTTGCCTCTATTTTAGAAATTTCAAGTATTTCATTAATCATTCCGAGAAGATGCAGCCCAGAAACATGGATATCTGTTACATATTCTTCCTGCTTTTCATTAAGAGGACCGAATATTTTCATAGACAATGCTTCAGAAAATCCGATAATAGCATTCAACGGCGTCCTGAGTTCATGCGATATGTTGGCCAGAAAATCATTTTTAAGCTTGTCTGCAGCAAGTATTTTTTCATTCTGCTTTTTAATTGTTGCATAGGCATTTGTTTTGTCAACAATACTATCTTGCAGGGCTCTTAGTTGCAATTTGAAAACATTTGCCAGTTCTGAATCTTTAATTGAATATGAAACAAGAGAACTAAATGCTTTTGCAGCTGTTTCATTTTCTTGAGTGAAAGGCAGGCTGCCGGAGCGGGAAACCAGCATAAAGCCGAAAACAGTTTCTCTTATATTGAGCTTTGCAAGAAGAAAGCACGAATTTGTTTTCTTTAATTTCAACGCATTAAAAAATGCTGAATCTTCATCAAAAGTAAATACAGATGAGTCATATAGTTTTGTTTTTAAAATCTCAGGGAAATTAATACTTGTATCTTCTGCTCTTACAGGCGTATTATCACCATATGTCATACGAAATTGGATGTTTGCACATCCTGCATTAAGATAGCAAATATATGCATTGTCAAAATCCACTATGCTTTTAAATTCAATAACTGATTTTTCAAAACTTTTTTCTAAATCATCATCCGATGCCAGTATATCAGGTATTCTGTCTAGTATGTTTTTAAATTTATCATTCATAGTTATCTATTATAGAATTATCTAACAATAAAGACAACATTTTATTGATTTCTAAATATTACGATGTTAATATATATAGGCTAATCACTAAAATAAGAGACATTAATAATATGATAAAAAGATTACAAAGCATTTCTTTGCTTAAAAATTTTCCTGCAAAAAAGGCAATTAAAAAAAGTGTTATAACCATAGAACTCGCTGGTGCTGCAGCGATTATGCCGTTGTCTGCAAAATACTCCGGTAAGATAGAAAAACTCGTTTTTCAAACGGGTGATAAATTTATAGAAGAGAAAAATTTTTATAACGCAGAAGAAGCACAGAAGCTGCTTGCACAAGTCAGTAAACTTACAATGTTGAGAAACAATGAATTGACTAAGATAAATCGTCAAAAATTGCAGATATTAAAAGTCATTCGTGAAGATAAAAATTGCTGTTCTTCTACTGATAAAAAGAAACTGGCAGAAGAGATTGTCAGATTATCAAATGAATATGGCGCCAATCCTGTTCATATAGCTTGTATTGCAAAAAAAGAGTCCCATTTTACAGAAAATGTGAACAAGGGGCCTGCTAAAGGCTTAATGCAAATTACGAAAATAGCTGTTAAAGATATGTATCAGCGGCCGCATTTGTATCATACCGCTCTTGCTGATATAAAAAAAGAATATCCTACATATGAGGCTTTATTTTCTGCAATACAGCTAAATTCTGAATTAAATTTGAGAGTAGGAATTATTGCTTTTCTGCAAAGACTGGAAAAAGCAAACGGAAATGTAGAAATAGCTCTGCAGAATTACAACGGTTCATCAAGAAAAATTGCATATGCAAATTCTATTATGAAAGATATTAAAAAATACGCAGCTGAGTATAAAGAACTAAAAAATTCATCACAAAAACCGGCTTAAATTTTATCATACCAGCTAAAACGTTTTATTGAAGTATCTATTGTGTATTGTGCATTATCTGTAGGCATAAAAAACGGAATAAAGGCTTCTATTTTATCCTGTTGGGTTGCATAAGGATAGCTTTTGCCGTTTACGTGTAAAACTTTTAATTGTGCATAGTTCAAAATATCTGCAAACCTGTTTCGCTGTTTTACTATAGAGAGTTTTGGCACCTCAGCTTTTATAACAACAACCGGGCATTTTGAATTACCGTCTTTTTTCGGTACGGAAGCAGCAATATCATACTCGGAAGACGCTGACAAAAAAACATTGCCATACTCAGGATCCGCTGCTTTATCCAACATTATACATCTTATAGTATCTTCAAAAACCGGATTTGGATAAAGAAAATATTTCAACTCGGAAATAGTTTCATCTTTTGGTTGATATTTGAACAAAGAAGAACAACACCCGTTTTGCTGCAGATTTTTTATACCTTCCTGCGGGTTATCAAAATACATTCCCCTATACACTGTTTCTGTTCCGAGATACTTTGAAAATTTAGTTCTTAGCTCAAACGGTTCAATTTTTGATGTATCAATTTTCTCTTTTATTACGAAATTCTCAAATTCCTCAAAACGGGAAGCCAGTCCTGGATCTACCAGCAGAATCTTATGTTTTTTGTCTATACCTGAATTTTCAAACAAATCATCGTACTTCCATTTTTGATAAGCGTATAGCTGTTCCAGCAGGTAGTCAAGACTTTCATCGTGTCTTGCAAGAAAATTGTACAGCTTTGGATTGTCGAAAGGGTTAATATGCTTTTGGCAGATATCATCATACAGGGATTCTGCTGTTTGCTGCAAAGTCGGAACCGTATTTAGCTCATTTTGAGCTTTAATTTTTAACATTTTTTGATTAAAAGTCTTATAGGGTTCTTTGCTTAATTCCGCTTTTATATCATTAATAACTTCTTTAGTTAAAACCGGTTGATTATATTGGCTTTGGAGAGTGCATTATAATATTTTTCCCGAAATTGTCTTTCCAAAAAATTTTTTTCTCTTTCGGTTTTACCTTCATTTTTATTATTAATATATTCAATGATTTTATCCGTAATATTTCTAAAATCTTCACTGTTTCTTAAAACGTTAATATCTTGCGGAATTTCTTTCCGCTCTTTTAAATCTTTAATTATATCTTTGCCGCAAAAAGATTTATCCGAATGTTTTAATGCCGTGTCAATTACCCCTTCTAACTGCTTTTCATTTATAATATATGCTTTGGGATTATATTCAATATTTTCATTAAACATTTCCAAAAAATCTTCGTTTATATAGCGGGAAATAGTCAAATCTTCCATTACTGAATATAAGGACAACCCTATAGACTCTGTTTGTTTATATTGATTTTTTTCATAAAAATCGTCTACAATGTTTTCTAATTTTTTTATTGCATCACTCTTTTCTTCTCCCTTAAATGACAGGTAATAATTTTTAGGATAAACAGCTGCTGCAATTGTATTTTTTACAGGCAAAGAATTTTGACTGCCAATCTTTTGTTTAATTTTGTTTTTAGGGGTGGAATTTGTATGTAAAACGGATATTGGAAATATTTTCATAAACAGTGCCTTTTTTGTTTAGTCAAAAACGGAAGATAAAATAATTTGTTAGTTATTTATATGATGTGGTCAATTTTTTTGTGAAAAATAACTTTATTAATATACAGGTTATGGTTAGTAAAGGTTATTTTTGCATGTCAATGTCAGTAAAATCTATACAGAATATTGTTGCTTATGTAAGAAAGCCGGCAGAGAGCATATTATCAACAAGAAGAATGACTGCTCCTATAAAACCGGCTCAAATAAAATATGCAGGTGCAAAAGCACACGAGGAAATGCCTTTTGTTTATAAAATACACAATGGTGAATTAAAAAGATTATATCCACAAGAGTTGCAAAGATGTGATTATGCGATGTCTGATATTGCAGATTTTCAGCTAAAAGGACTTAAAACAACTGCTAATTTTAACGTACTAGACTTGCAGGAGTTCTATTCACATTTAAAACACCAAAATGATATTAAAGCATTTACGTTTGTATCACTGGGCGTACGTCCTGCAATGGCTACAACGCATTCATGGCTTTTTTCAAAAATAAAAGTCCCAAATTTTGATACATTAACCTGTAAATATCTCGATGATATCACTTTTTTCTTCAATAAAAAAGCGGCACTTGAAAACATTCACAGGAACAAATCTTTTTATACACAAAGGCTGAACTTACCTAAAAATGTATCGGATGATGATATCTATAAAATTTTAACAGGTGAAAACAGCCCGCTAAAAAACTATAAGGAACGTGATTTAATCGGAATGATTATGGGTTTTCCTTATAAAAATAATTTGATATTTAAACTGGAAGATGATGCGAGAGTGCATTTGTCATTAAGAAAAAATCCGGAAAAATTTAAAGAAGCATTGATTAAAGAGCTGCATTCACCAAATTGTATTTACGCAAAATTTGACGATGCTTTTAAAAAAGATCTTGAAGATTCAATAAAATCAATTACTACAGTAAGAGAATCCGCTGATTTGGGTCTGCCTTTCGGATACACTTTTATAAATTTTGTTGATGAAACACCGGAAATTGTCAGAATAAATAAAAAAATAAGAGAAGCAATACCGGAACTTGAAAAGATAAATGCAGCAAATCAAAAGGCAAAAGATGATGAATTTCTCCGCAGTTTAACCGCAGACCCGCAGAAGGAGCTTGATGATTTTATAAAAAGTCTGCAGTCTGAAGCTGATAAACAGAAAAATACTGTTAGCATGCAAAACATAATGGATGATTTTTTTAGAACTATACAAAAAAATTTAGATGCAATGGCAAAAACCGGGGAAAAAAATTCGTTTGACAGTGTTATATAAAAAACAAAACTTCCGAATTGAATAATTCGGAAGTTTTGTTTTTCATTTACGGTTTTCACTCACTTCGTTCGACTCCACAGTAACGTAGGTCGGATTTACAAATCCGACAAAATTATTTGTCAGCATAGTAATGCTGACCTACTTACTTAATAAGCAATAAATCAAATAATTAAAATACCTTTTAAAAAAATGAATTACGGGTATTACAGAATATTATTTGAACAACTGCAAACGAGGTAATGTTCGAGGACTGGGAAATTTTGATAAATATCTAAGTAGTTTTTAATTGTATAGGCGGCAGGCTCAGACTCAGCCCCTCCAGTCCGAGAATTGATTCAAACACTGCTTCAGAATATGTCGGATGAGCAAAAACAGTATTTAATATATCTTCTGTTTTTAATTCATTATCAATCATCAAAGAAAACTGATGAATCAAGGAAGATGCCTCCGGACACACGATATGAGCGCCTGCAATTTTATTGCCAACAGACAAAACTTTAACAAATCCGTCAATCTCGTCATCAGCGAAAGCCTTGCCTAAAGCAGATACAGGAAATATTGAAGCTTTATAATCCATGCCTGAGAGCATCTCTTCCGTTTTGCCAACCCAGGCAATTTCCGGATTTCCATAAATAACAGAAGGAATTTTGGGTGTATCAAAATGAACCGGTTTATTGCCGACAATAAAATCTACAACGGACATTGCCTGATGCACTGCGCTGTGCGCAAGCTGCATTTTTCCGTTTATATCTCCTATTGCATAGATGTTTTCATAATTTGTTTGAAAATTATTATTAACTTTGACAAACCTTCCGTCTTTTTCAAACCCGATACCTTCCGGCAGCACAGGCTCTCTGCCCGCAGCACACAGGATAATGTCAGGATTTAAAATTTGTCCGTTTGAAAGAGTTGCTGTTTTGCCCGAAATGTTATCAACTTTTGCACCTGTAAAGAATTTTATTCCGCTCTTTTTAAACAGCCTGTCGAGGCGTTTTGAAACATCCGCATCCGCCGCCGGAAGCAGTCTGTCAGCAAGTTCAACCACCGTAACCTTTTTATCAAGTGCACTGAATATTCTTGCCCATTCAACGCCGATAGCACCGGAGCCTGTTATAAGAATATTTTCGGGCAATTGTGACAGATTTAAAATATCATCGGAATTTAAAATAAATTTACCGTCTCGCTCCAGCCCCCTAATTTCTGCAGGTTTTGAACCTGTTGCAAGAATGATATTTCTGCACTGATAAACCTTACCGTTAGCTTCTATTTTGTCCGCAGCTGCAATTTTTGCTTCTGCATTGATTATTTCAACACCGTAGCTTTGAACAAGCTTTGTTAAAGATTTTTGGAGTTTTTGGACAATTTCATTTTTACGGTTAAAAATTTTGTCGTAATTATATGATTTGTCACTGATTTCAATACCAAATTTTTCAGCTTTTTTAAGATTTTTATAAAAATCGCTGCAATGAAGAATTGTTTTTGTCGGGATACATCCTTTATTCAGACACACCCCGCCCATTTGTTCTTTTTCAAAAACAATAACGGACAAACCTTTTTGCACAGCTCTTATTGCGGCGCTGTATCCGGCAGGCCCCCCGCCTATAATACCCAAATCAAAATTATTTTCCATTTTACAATTATGACAATTTATGCTGATTTTGGCAATATTTTATAATATTTTTTGTTTATATATACAGGTTGGTTTTTAGGAAAATTTACGACTTTATTGGCAGGCAAAAAAATATTACAAGCAGTGCTCAGAGGTACACCTTATAATTTAAAAGGTGTACAAAACACAGAACATTTAAAATTTTCCCTTTCTAATCCTCATGTTTTAGAAGGATGCGACGAGTTTGTATTAAATAACCAGGGAAAAGTAAAAAAGTATCTTGAAGGAAAACCATTGACAGAAGTTATAAATTTGTTCAATGAGTTATCTAATAAAGCCGCTTCTGTTTCCGAAATTTTTAAGACAATACAAACGAAGCTAAGCAGGCAGGAATTATCGGCATATTTAGAAAAGAACCATCTTAAAGATTTATACAAAGTGTTTTTAAAAACCGGTGACACAGGCTTGTTTAGTACATTTTTAACAAAGTCTTTAAAATCCTGTGTTCAAGACAAAACTGCAATACTGAAAAAAGAAAACAAAATATTAAACAGTTGGAAAAGCAGTCTTGTCTCAAGACTAAACGGACAGCAAACAGGCTTTAGCAAAGAAGAATTGCATAAACTGTGTCAAAAAGCTTTTAACGGCACTAAAGTTCCTTCCGGTGTAAACTATGATGCTTTTGTGTATCTTAATGACCTGAATCCGCAAATTGCATCAAGATTTGATGCACACGGTCTTGCTAAGATAGGTGTTGCAGACCAGTTGTCACAACTTAACAATCTTTTGTCAAAAGGAATTGACAAAAACCGGCAGTTTTTTACTGCACCGCTTGCTGTTGCGGATGATGCAGCGGGCATAGGTGCAGGGCTGGGCACAGCCGGCGGGCATGCATATAGAGACGGGTCCTTTATTGTTGCAGCAGCAAAAGACAAAAAATTGGCAAACGACGGTATACGATATGTAATAGTAAACGATGCTTATTACAATATAATTGATGATTTAGCAAAACGATTTCCCTCTCAGCAGTTTATAAGAGCGGATAAAGCGGCAGAATTTTTTAATGCAATGTAAAAAAATATTTTCCAATCCGATATGGACTGTTCAGACATTAAAAAGGGACAGATTTTATATCTGCCCCTTTTTATTTAATATTTTATTTAAATACTAGCAGCTTGCTGTTGCTTTGCATTTTTCAATTGCATCTTTAACTTTTTGAACAATTTCTTTTTGTTCTTCAAAAGTTAATTCCGCAAACATAGGCAAGCTCATTACATGCTGTGTATCATATTCTGTTTTTGGCAAATCACCCATTTTGTAACCGAGGTGAGCATGAACTTTTTGCATATGCAGAGGTATGGGATAATAAAGCATTGCTCCTACGCCGTTTTCCTGAAGCATTTTTTGTACCTCATCACGGTTAGGAACTTTGATAGTGTACTGGTGATAAACACAGTAAGTGTCATCAAGTTCTTTCGGTGTCTGCACATCTTCATAGCCTTTGAAAAGTTCTGTATATCTGTGAGCAACTTCTCTTCTCATTTTGTTCCATTCATCAATGTAATTCATTTTTACACGGAGAATAGCTGACTGAATTTCATCAAGACGGCTGTTAACACCGATTTCATCGTGGTGATATCTTACGGCTCCGCCATGGTTTCTCAATGCAGTCATTCTGTCTTTTAAGTAGTCACTGTTTGTAACAGCCATACCGCCGTCACCCATACCGCCTAAGTTTTTGGTCGGAAAGAAGCTGTAGCAGCCGATATCGCCGAAGGAACCGACTTTTTTGCCTTTAAATTCAGCGCCGATAGCCTGACAGCAGTCTTCTATAACATAGAGATTATAGCGTTTTGCAATGTCCATAATTACTTCCATATTAGCAGGCTGTCCGTACAGGTGTACAGGCATGATTGCTTTTGTCTTCGGTGTGATTTTTGATTCAATTTGTGTAACATCCATATTGAATGTATCAGGGTCTATATCTACAAATACAGGAGTAGCTCCGACAATTTCTATAGATTCGGTTGTTGCAACAAATGTAAATGCAACTGTTATAACTTCATCGCCTTTACCTATATCCAGTGCTCTCAGTGCAAGATGAAGCGCATCAGTACCGGAGTTGAGCCCTATAGCATGTTTTACTCCCAGATATTGTGCAAATTCCTGTTCAAGAGCTTTTGTATTAGGCCCTAAAATATAAGAACCTGAACGCAACACATCAACTACTGCTTTTTCGATTTCAGCACCTGTTTGTTTGTACTGTCTTTTTAAATCTACTATAGGAATCATATAAATCTCCTTTTCCTCGTACTTTCCTTAATCTATTTTTTAATTTTACCACCGTCGAATATGGCCTTTATAAAATCTTTACAAAGGAAGCTTCTATCAAAACATCGGGTTCAAACATTTTTACATGCTCGACTTGTAACTTTGTACAGTCATTGATATCATTTATATCAAACCCTTCCGCATAATTTTTGCCGTCTTTGTCTCCCAGTATTTTGGGTGCAATGAATTGATAAAGTTTGTCCGCAAGACCTGCTTTTATAATTGCACCGTTTAAGCCGCTGCCTGCTTCAACAAGAATGCTTCTTATGCCTTTTTCATATAGTGTTTGTACAAGATAATTTAAATCTATTTTTCCTGATTTTTTATCAAGAGGACATTTTATTACTTCTACATTTTTATTTTTGTGTTCTGCCTTAGTGGTCTCCAAAACAGCCCAAAAAACTTTTGTTCCGTCATCATTAAACACTTTTGAGTCAGAACTGCAAACAGATTTTGAATCTATTATTACCCTTACCGGATTTTTTCCGTTTTTCATTCTGCAGGTGAGAGAAGGATTGTCCGCAATAACCGTGCCCGAGCCTGTCAGTATTGCATCGTATTTATTTCTGAGTTTTTGAACGTAATTTCGTGCTTTTTCACCCGTAATCCATTTCGAAGACCCTGTTTTTGTTGCAATTTTTCCGTCCAGCGTTACTGCTGTTTTTATTGCAATAAAAGGAGATTTATCAATTTGATTTTTTATAAATATTTCATTTAGGGATTTGCATTCATTTTCAAGTATACCCTGCACAATTTCAATTCCTGCATTTTTTAGCTTTTCAATCCCCCGTCCCGAGACAACAGGATTGGGATCGCTGCAGCCTATAACGGATTTTTTAATGCCCCTTTCTATAATCATGTCCGCGCACGGCGGAGTTTTTCCGTAATGAGAGCAAGGCTCAAGGCTTACTATAATTGTTCCGCCTTCAATATTTATGCCTCTGTCATCAGCCATTTTAACGGCGTTAACTTCTGCGTGTGCTTCACCGTATTTTTTGTGCCAGCCGTATCCTGCAATATTACCGTTTTTGTCCAGAACAACCGCACCGACAAGAGGGTTGGGGGATACTTTGCCTTCTCCTTTTTTTGCCAGCGCTATACATTTTTTCATGTATTTTTCATAAAATTTTTGCATACAAATATTTTAATTTAGTAACTATTTGTATTCAACTGTTTATGTTTTAAGATTGGTGCTAATATAATATGGGTATTAGTATCAAAAAAGTATAAAATTATGATAACAAGACGAAAATCAAAACAAATACAAATAGGTAATGTAAAAATAGGCGGCGACGCTCCGATTTCTGTCCAATCCATGTGTAATACGGATACAAGAGATGTCCATTCAACTGTAAATCAGATTAAAGAGCTGGAGGATGCCGGCTGTGAGCTTATACGTCTTGCTGTTCTTAACAAAGATGCGGCTGACGCAATTAAAGAAATCAAAAAACAGGTAACAATTCCTGTAATAGCAGATATACACTTTGATTATCGTCTTGCTGTCCAGTGTATAGAAAACGGTATAGACGCTCTGCGCATAAATCCCGGAAATATCGGAAAAGATGAAAATGTAAAAAAAGTTGTAAGTTTAGCAAAAACTAATAATGTTCCGATAAGAATAGGGATAAATGCAGGTTCACTTGAGAAAGAGCTGGCTGCACTTGATTTGCCATTACATGAAAAAATGGTAAAAAGCGCGATGCACCATATTAAAATACTTGAAGACAATAATTTCGATAAAATAAAGGTTTCATTAAAATCAAGCAGCGTATTGACAACTATTGATGCATACAGGCAGATTGCAAAGATTGTAGACTACCCCCTGCATCTTGGTGTTACGGAAACGGGAACTTTAAAAGGCGGATTGATAAAATCATCTGTCGGGCTCGGGACACTGCTTGCAGAAGGAATAGGAGATACAATAAGAGTTTCTCTGACTGAAAATCCTGTAGAAGAAGTACATGCAGGATACGGTATCTTAAAGTCACTGGAATTAAGACAAAGAGGTATTAATTTTATTTCCTGCCCTACCTGCGGAAGATGCCAGATAAATTTAATCGGACTTGCGAAAAAGGTTGAAGATGCTTTGAAAAACATTGATAAACCTCTTACCATTGCTGTTATGGGCTGCCCTGTAAACGGTCCCGGTGAGGCAAAACACGCAGACTACGGAGTGGCAGGTGCTATAAAAGAAGGGTATATTTTCAAAAAAGGTGAAATAATAAAAAGAGTTCCCGAAGAAGATCTATTAAAAGAACTGTTATTATTAATAGAAAATGAAAATTAATAAATACCCTTTTAAAAGGATTTGCCTAAAGGTAAAAAATACTATATTATATTAAGTATAAGTTATAAATGTGAGGATAGCTAATGAAAAATTTTGCAAAATATTTTGTATTGGGTACTGTATTAACATTAATTCCTGTATATTCATATGCAGGCCAAGTTACTGTTAAGGATACTACATCTCCGGAGTTTATACAAAATCAAGGTTATTCTACTGAAGTATCCAGAATTATTGAAGTAAAAACAAAAGATTTATCTACTCCTATATCTACTGAAAAGCCTTCAAACTGGGTAAGATTTGGCCGATATGTAAGAGAAACAATTGATCCTACTTATACCCCGCCAGGCAAATTTGTAGATCATAATACCAGATTTGATGGTTCTACAATAGACGATTTATAATTTGCAGTAAAATTATATTCCAAAAAGACTTCTGTACTTTGCAAGAAGTCTTTTTTTATTGTATTTTAAAATTAATAAATATTAAGTTTTGTTAAGAATTATGAACAAATTGCCATTCATGTTGAAACTCATGCATGCCATGGGTTTTGACGTATTTTAAACAGTTATTTTTTTATTATAAATATTGATAATTTGTCTATTATTTGCCTATGTTTTATAATTAAATACATATTAGTTCAACTAATATGTATTTTCTTGGGAAGAGGGTTAATGTTCAAATGACTACAGTTGAAGATAACTTGTCTGAGCTGAGAAAAGAAATCGTACCTTATAAACCTGTTATAATTGCTGTAACAAAGTATTTCGGAGTAGAAAAGCTTGTAGAAGCTTATCATGATGGATTAAGAGATTTTGGCGAAAACAGAGTCCAGGATGCACTTGAAAAATTTGGCTGTCTGGATGACGAGATAAAGAAAAATTCACGTTTTCATTTAATCGGGCATTTGCAGTCAAATAAAGTAAAAAAAGCTGTAGGCAATTTTTACTTAATCCAGTCAGTAGATTCGCTAAAACTTGCAAAAGCAATATCTGATGAAGCTCAAAAACAGGGAATAGTTCAAAAAATTCTTTTGCAGGTAAACAACGCTAATGAAGAATCTAAGACAGGATTTAGTGTTGATGAGATAAAAAGGGATTTTAAAGAAATAATTTCTCTAGACGGTATTTGTGTTGAAGGCCTTATGAACATAGCTCCGATTGCTGACGAAGACACTCTGTGTAAGCTGTTTGCAGACATGAGAGACTTGAAAGCAGAGTTAGAAACAAAATACTCTTATAAGCTGAAAGAATTATCTATGGGGATGAGCAGTGATTATAAACTGGCTGTAAGATACGGTTCTACAATGATAAGAATTGGAAGAAAGCTATTTATATAAATATCGGGAGGAGAAAAAATTGGCAGGCGTTTCAGACAAAATTAAATCAATAGTAGGTTTTTTAACATCTGGTTTTGAAAACAGAGATGATATATTTGAAGATATGGCTTCAGAAATGGATGAATATCCGGTTTCTGATAATCTTGCTTTAGAACCGATGTATTCATCAAAACCTACTCAAAATTCTAATGTAGTTAGCCACCCAGGCTTTAAAGGGTATGAAGTTGTGGTTTCTGAGCCTCGTTCATATGAAGAATCTGTTTCTATTGTAAAACAGTTAAAAGACAAAAAAACAGTTATATTGAATCTTCATCTGCTAGATAAAGAACAGGCAATGAGAATAGTAGATTTTCTTTGCGGTGCAACACATGCATTAAACGGCAATCAACAAAAAATCGGTGACAGTGTATTTATCTTTACACCGAGCAATGTTGCATTAAGCTCTGAATCACAAAAAAGCAAATTCATCAGAGATGCTTTGTGGAATCAACCACAATAGCTGATTTTGTGCGGGGCTGAGTGACAACGAACGCCCCATGTGAACAAGGTTGATGAAGTGGAGAATTTTTAGAATAAAAATTCGAAACGGAATACCAAACCTTGTGAACGTCAACAATCCAAGAGCGGATTTCCGGACGGGTAAAACCCGGTGAGCGAGACACGAAGTGAGCGGGCGCGAAAGCGCAGCGAACGGCAGTGTTGAGCGAGA
>CALUVO010000089.1 GCA_944324245.1 Candidatus Gastranaerophilales bacterium
CTGCTTATAAAGGCGACTTCATGACATCTTTATTGGCATACGGCGGCGGTTATGCTAACGATATGACGGTTAGAGGCCAGTATGGCGGCGGCAGCGATACTACAGGTAACTGGTTTGCCGGTGTTGCTTCAAAATCTGCTTACAATATTCGTTTACCGCATGATTTCATAATCCAGCCAGCATTTATGGCTGCTTATAACGCTTTCGGACAGCAGAACTGGGGCTCCAATTTTGGTAATATGAGTATGAGTTCAGGTATGCTTAACGGCCTGAATATCGCTCCGGGATTGAACTTCATCTGGCAGAAGAAGACTTTCAGTATTTACGCTACAACACAGCTTGTATACAATGTAATGGGCGGTGTTGACGGCAAAGCAGGCAACATTGATATGGGTTATGTGAGAATGAGACACTGTTACTTTGAATACGGTCTCGGTGTTATGAAGAAATTCAAAGACACATTCTCCGGTTATCTGCAGTTTGTTATCAGAAACGGCGGCAGAACAGGTATCGGCTTCTCCGGCGGATTACAATGGAAAGTAGGCAAGTGATACAATCTTCTTATAAAATACAAAGAACCTCCTTATGCAAAGGAGGTTCTTTTATTATTGACAGACATTCTGGAAAAATGTCATAATGTCATTCCTGTATATGTTACGTAATTCGATGACAGATTTAATATATTGATAATAATATTTATTATTGTGAAAATTGCGGTATAAATCCTATTTCAGCACTATAGACTACAAACATAGGAATAGTTATAATTTTATATGTAAATTGCAAGGAGTTATTTATGTGGAAAAAGATTTGTTTATTATTATGTACAACATTGTTATTGACCGGATGTGTAAAAATAGAAACTGATGTCACAATTCATAAAGACGGAAGTGCAGTAGTAAAAGAGAGATTTTTACTTAGTAAACAGCTTCTTGCAATGAGTCAGGAACAAGATCCTTTTGCGGAAGCGCTTGAAAAGTACAAAGATGATGCTTCTGTACAGGTAAAAGAATGCTCAACAGAAGATATGAAAGGGATTGAAGCAACAAAAAATATCGAAGATATAACAAATGACAAATGGAATACATCTCCGGATTCTAAAAATCTTGTGACAAAAAATCCTGACGCCAGGTTTGTAAGTGTAAAAAAAGGTATTTTTAAAGACGTATACACAATAGATGCGCAAATAGATACAATACCTAAAGCTGATAAGCAAATGTCTGCTCAGGAAAAACAAATGCAGGCTGCCATGATGAGCGGTTTGAATGCAAACGAAATTTTCAGCTTTTCTTATATAATAAGAACTCCTGTCAAAGCTGATTCGCATAACGCAACAGAAGCCGATGAATCGAATTTTGTTTATACTTGGAAAATAAAATTTAACACTGTTAATGAGATGAAACTGAAATTTACAGTCTATAAGACAATCAATATTGTATTTACAATACTTTTAGTGATTGTTGCTCTTGTGATAATAGCAAATACTATAAATACAAAAAATACAGAAGAAAATCAGCAAGTATAAAAACATAAAAAGCCGGAGTTATCAAACTCCGGCTTTTTTATAATTAAAATAAATACTGCAATATTATATCAAATCAGCAGGACTGAATTTTTTGTTTCTGTTAAAAAATCTTACTAATAATGCTTTCATAAATCTCTCTTTCTTATCCTCTTGTATATATAAAGTATATATTGAACAAAAAATTGCTTAATTTTAAAGCATGTTGTTAAATTTTGTTTACAATGTTTCTAAAAACTGTAATTGTCAGTATTTCAACTGTTTGAAAATTTTTATATAAAAAAGGTTTACAATAATTATTGTTTTGTTATAATAATTCTACAAGGTTTTGAAAGACCTCTGAGTTATTCCTCGGTAGCTCAATGGCAGAGCATTCGGCTGTTAACCGAAGGGTTGTAGGTTCGAGTCCCACCCGAGGAGCCATTAAAAAAAAGAAGGCATCAAGCCTTCTTTTTTTATGCAAAGATTTGATAATCGACTCGAACCGACTCGGATTGCCGGCGCAATCCTCGCAGGTTCTTCCCTCCATTGGCTCATTGTACCTAAGTTTGTTTAAAAAAACTTCTACGCAAAACGATACTCAATCGTTTTGCTGCTTCGCCAACGGAGTCCTTCACCCGAGGAGCCATTTAAACTTCAAAAAAAGTTTTTTTATTTATCTTCATACAAGGCATTAACGATTTTGTAAATTTGTTTTATAAATACAGATCTTGAGTGATTTAGTTTATTTACTATATCATCAATTCTTTCTTTATCAGATTGCCTTAGTTTTATATCGTTGTAATCAAAAAAATATTTTGGTTCAACTTTGAAAAATTTACAAGCTTTTATTAGCACTTTTCCGTTTATAAAAATTTTACCAGTTTCTACTTTACCTATTGACTGAATATGCACGCCTAGCAGTTCTGCAAGTTTTTCTTGCGAAAGGTTCTCTTTGAGCCTAAGCTGTTTGAGTTTATTACCTATGTTTGCTCTTAAATCCATTTTCTTAGATTAATATGTAATTTAAAGAATTGCCAATGAAAAAATTCATTATTTATGTTAAAAAAAATAAATATATCTTAAAAAAATCTATTACATAAGCTTTTTGTAACTTACCTTTTCAGTTTTTTTAATATCGGGTATTAAAATGAAAACACAACGGCAAAGACAATTAATTAAAAATATTGAGAATTTTTTGTTTTTTCCTTTAAAAAAACGAAATTGGATATACTTGAAAAAGTATAGAAAAAAATTACAAGTATCTTGATAATGCTATTAAAAATTTCACTTCAAAACAGATAATTGTAAGTTATTCTATGCCGTTTGAGTGTGCTTTGTTTCAACGTCCTCAACAGATGGCAATAGCATTAAGTAAATGCTGATTTTTATATCTTTACGGAGAGAAAAAGAATGTAACTACATACAACTATAATGATTCTCTTGTTATAAGTCACTTTAATCTGATTCAAAGAGTTTGTAAGAAAAATAAAGTTAAACCATATCTGCTAGTTACATCAACTTCTCACTATTCTTTAAAACAAATTTTTAAATTAAAAAGACTTGGCTTTCAAATAATTTATGAATATATAGATGAAATGTCAGAAGAGATTCATGATACAGTTGAAGGTCTAAAAATTTTTAGAAATCTTGACAAAATATCACCTGTATTTTGTATAGCGACTTCGCAAAAACTTTATAATCAGCTTGCTGAAATTTTTCCGAAAGATAAAATATTATTAAATAAAAATGCGGTAAATTTAGAAGATTTTGACAAAGTTTCAGATATTTTGCCAGAGGATATACAATCAATACTAAAACAGGGTAAACCTATTGTAGGTTATTACGGAGCAATTGCAACCTGGCTTAATTATGACTTGTTAAACAAACTCTCAAAAGAACGTCCTGATTACAATTTTGTATATATAGGAAGTAATTTTAAAGGGCTGTCAAGATTAAAAAATAGAGAAAACGTATTTTATCTGGGAGAAAAAGATTACAAAGAATTGTATAAATATTCTTCCCTGTTTAGCTGTGCGATTATTCCTTTTAAGGATGGAGAAATTGCAAAAGCTACTTCACCTGTAAAACTTTTTGAATATATGGCAGTCAAAAAACCTGTAGTATGTACAAAAGATTTACTAGAATGTTACGGATATGAAGGCGTTTTTATTGCTCAAAATGAAGACAATTTTATCGAGTTTGTTGATAAAGCAATAGAAGGAATTACAAAATGAATAGATTGATTGCTATAACTATAGTTATTCAATAATAGATTTCGGTTGTGCTCAAGGAGAAGGTTCTTTTATTCTTAAAAACGAGTTTCCTAACAATAGTATATATGGCGTTGATATTTCATTGCTTGTGATTTGTTAAAAGAGAATTATAACTTTGACATTTAATATTCATCAAATGTTTTTGAGCACTTTCCTGACCCGTTTGAGAGAATGAATATTTTAACAAAAAAAATAAATAAATATTTTGTTATTATTGTTCCTTATAAAAAAGAACAGCACTAATTTGTCTGACGCGCCTTGATTGTTTCTGATGCACGCAGTTTATATAAATCAAGCAGAAGCTTATGAACGCCAATAATCCGGGTTACATCCAATGCCGGTTTTCTATATACAATTGTCCGAGAAAAATTCGTGATAAGACTCTGCCGAATAAAAGCAACTAAATGTTGCTTTTATGAGAGGTGCAAAGTCAGAAACGAAGTTTCTGCGTGCCAAGAACTCTTTGAGAAATTGACTAAATGTCAATTTCGAATAGAGGGAGGCTAAGTCAGAAACGAAGTTTCTGCGTGCCGTATAGTAATTATAACACATTGAAAAGGTGAGCAGGTGCCGGCGGCGACACAAGATTAGATGTTTACATAATTTTTTCCAGCCCGTAAATAAAATCATTATGTTCCGCAATGTATTTTATCGCAAGTTTTACCCCTGCCATATAACACTGTCTGTCCATAGAATCATGACGGATAGAAAGAATCTGCCCTGAGGCACCGAACAAAACTTCCTGTGAAGCAATGTACCCCGGCATTCTAACAGAGTGAATATGAATATCAGAGTATGATTTTCCACCTCTGGCACCCTGTATTGTTTCTGTTTCAGGACAATTGCCTGTTTCAAATGTCATATTGCCTGACTCTGACATCATCAGGGCTGTTTTTATTGCAGTACCGGAGGGGGCATCTTTTTTTTGATTGTGGTGGAGTTCAATAATTTCTGCATTATCGAAGTATTTTGCAGCCTGTTTTGCAAACATCATCATCAAAATTGCTCCTGTAGAAAAATTTGGCGCAATAAGACAGCCAAGACCTTTTTCCTGAGAAAGCGCATTTAATACCTCTATCTGCTCATCAGAAAGCCCTGTTGTACCTATAACCGGGCGTACACCGTTTTCAAGACAAATCTTTGCATTTTCAAAAACATTTTTTGGCTGGGTAAAGTCCACCATAACGTCAGGTTTTTGCATTTCTATTGCTTTTTTTAAGTCACCTATGATTCTGACTTCCTGTGTCGGGCAGACCTGTTTATCAATCTGGTTTATATCAACAGCACAAACAAGTTCGAGATTTGCATCTTCACAAACAGCTTTGACAACCTCCTGTCCCATTTTTCCCATTGCGCCTGTAACACCTACTTTTATCATATTATTTATCCTTTCCTGTTATTTTTTATACATTATCATTAAGTTAGAATTTTTATATTAACCTTATAAATTAATATACATCTTTTTATAATTTTTGTATAATATATAAGCTAATAATGTAAAAAGCTGGAGAGCCGAAACAATGATAAATAAACAATCTCATTCTGATTTAGAAAAATCACTTTTTGAGTCTGTAGACTCAAAAACGCCTGAATATATAAAAGAAAATAAACTCCTTGATTTGGACAATAAGGAAGAATTTATTTTCAGACTAAAAAAAGAACACCTTGAACCTTATGATAAAGATACGAACCCGGAAGGATTGAATCTCAAAGAATGGTTTAAAAACTATGCAAAAGAAGCAGAAGTATCAACTGCCGGCATAAGAGGGCCTCAAAATATTTTGTATCCTTACGATACACGCTTTCCTATTAACTTGATAGGTATAATGCTTGCTACAGAGGCTAAAGCACTTGTGGCACGTGAGCTTTATAAAGATGCAGAACTTGTAAAACTTGCAGGATGCGAGGTACGTTACAACTCTCAGGAGTTTTTGGAGCTCATTGCACGTGTGCAGGCTGCTCACGGAATCAAAACACTTGTTCCTGCAGAAAGAAAAACTATTCCTATCTGGATGGCATCTTTTCTTGCTTTTAAACTGGATTTGCTTGGCGGAGAATATATTACTTCAAGCCACGGTATTTCCGTTAAAAACGCTACAAAAGACCTTAACTCTCAGGGCAGTCAGTATCTTCCTGAAGAATCAATGCTCTTTGTGGAAAAAATCAGATACATATTCTCCGAAGTCGCAAAAAACGGCTATTATGACATAAAAATTGCTGCAAATAACAATCCGTTAATATCAGAAGATATTATGAAAAAGCTAAACGACGGAGTGAAACTTTATAAAGAATACCTGATTGATGGTGTAGCAAAAGATGCGAACCTGAATTTAATCAAAAATTTAAAGGAAAAAATCGTTATAGAAAACGTAGGCGGCTCTGCTTACAGAACACTCAGCAAAATCTTGAAAGAACTAAATATAGATGACAAATTTGTCTGGATGAATAAAGAAGAAGACCCTTTCTTCCACGGTATAGGCAAATATGATACAGACCCTAAAGGCAACAAAACTTTCTATGACTATTCAGTAGATGCTACTGTAATTTCAAAAGACAAAGAAGGAAAATCATATTTCCCTGTGATTAAGTCTTTAAAATACGAAGAAAAATTAAAAGACTGTCCTGTAGGCACAGTTGTGTTAATCACAGACCCTGACCATGACAGGCTCTCTGTCTGCCAGATAGAAAATGCTGATAAAATAGAGTTTTTAAAGAATCTCGGTGTTGATTATGTAGACCTTGGCAGAGGCAGAGTTTTAACAGTATTCACCGCAAACCAGTCATTCCTTATGATTATGGATTTTTGGATGCAGCAGCTAAAAGCTGACGGATTGTTTGATAAACATCCGAGATTTATGATAAAAACTACAGCTTCCGCACGGTCATGGGATGAATGGGCAAAGAAAAACGGAATTAAAGTCGTTAATGTGCCTGTCGGTTTTAAAGAAATTGCTAATATAATGAAAAAAGTTGAAAAGCAAATCATAGAACAGCCGAACAGGGCTGTTGTTGTGACAGATGTACTGGGCAACGACATAAACCTCGGTGTAAATCCTAAACTCATCTTTGGCGGAGAAGAATCCGGCGGTATGATTATTGGTTCCGAATCCATAATAAAATCACTGTCCGGAAGAGCCGCCATTGCAATGAGAGAAAAAAGCGCAACAGAAGCTATTGTTGTTGCATCTGCGCTTAGCGCATATCTTGAAAAAGAAGGCAAAACAATGTCACAGTATCTTGATGACGTATTTAAAACAAATGAAATTATCTCAAAATTCGATATAAGAGAAGATATTGCCTACTATAACGAATCAGAACCCGATATTGAAAAGCTTAAACAGGCAAAAGTTGCAGGTGAAGCTCAAAGAACAAAAAATGATGTGTTCTACCTGACAATGGCTGTTGCTAAAAAAATGGGCAAAATGCAGCTTGAACAAATAAAAGAAATCCTTGCCGATACATTTAAAGAACTTAATTTTGACAATCTTACAGATGTAAAATTTGTGGGTGACGGTACATATCTGGAATTTAGCGACAAATTTATAGAAATCCGCCCGTCAGGTACCGATGCAAAAACAAAAGCTTACGGTGCAGGCGCAAGCAAAGAAGAGATTAAAAAATTTGCACAGATTATGGGTAATTACTCCGGTGATTTAACAGATTTGTATAAAAAATATGTTGATATGGAACTGTATAAAAATTCAAAAGAACTGTCTTTAAAAGACTATGCAGTATTTACAAACAAAGACGCAAACAATACTCCTTTTGTAATACCGGATTACAATACGTTAGCGACACTGTAATAAATATTTCATATCGTCAACTGACTCTGGCTACGTCCTGGATTATTGGCGTTCACAAGGTCAAGTACTTCATTTCAAATTTTTATTCTAAAAATTTTCCATTACGTTGACATTGTTCACATGGCTGTTCGCTCTCTTCGTTCGACTCCACAGCTGCTCAAAATCCGCTCTTGGATTTTTTTCATGCTCGGACAGTTTCCAATTTTTATACTGCACGGAGATACTTCATATCTCACTTAGCATACCTCCATCCGAAACGTGCCACAGGCACCTTTCGCTCGGAGTCCTTTGCACGGAGATACTTCGTATCTCACTTAGACCCTCTCATAAAATATGACATTTAGTCATATTTTATTCGGCAGAGTGTGTACCACTCCTAGCTTGATGTGTAGGCAAGTTTACGAGCAGTACATATCAGGATACTCTTGAGTACAAGCGAGGCCGCCTCAGATATGTTACAATTGTGTTGTAACTTTTTATTACAAAAATAACAAAAAACTTTATTTCAGGTTATTGTACTAATATGAATATAATGCCTGTTTTATTGAATTTTAAAATTCCTGCAATAAGCTTTAAGAAAAATAATGAAAAATATTCTTCTTACGGTATTTCTGTAATGAACAAGGAACCGGCACAAGATATTTTTGTAAAACAAAAAAGTAAAGCCATTCCTTCATTTGGGGGTATCATAAAAACTTCCTCTGATTTTAGAAATCTTGCTGCAAAAAGAACTATTCATTGTGTATATTGCAATCGACCTCTTTTAAGCAACAAAGTTTTAGACAAACTAAAAGCCAGCGGTGTTTTTTCAAAAAATATAAGAGATGTTGTTCTGGAAATGTTTCATTACCTTGATTACATGCATCCTACAGAGAAAAATGTTCTAAAAAAAATAACTATTATGGCTTTTGATTATCCTAAAATCAGATTATCCGAAGCCATAAAAAAACTATATCCCGAAGCAAATAAAGAATTATTGAATGAGCAGATGCCTATTTTAAAAGAGCTCTCTTCCATTTCTGATAAACTTCCATATGGATATAAAACAAAGTTTAAAAAGCTGTTGAAAATTTCAAAATATAGATTGTTAGAAAAAGAATATATTCCAGAAGAATTCAGCGGTAAAGAATTTTCATACAAAATCAAACGTATTGAAGAAACAATAAAAGATAAAATTCTCGCACAGAAAATAATGAAACTAACAGAACCGCTCACTCATCCTATCTTCAAAAAACCATCTCTGCCTCTAAACAGCAGGTTTACAAATAGAATTCTCAATCTTACTCAAACAAGAGATATTGATAAGTCTAAGATTACCAAAGCTGATTTGCAGCTGATACTTATTTCACAAATTAAAAAGTATGCAGAAATATTGAACAGAAAAGATATAATAAATTACTGCGAAACAGCAGTAAAAACAATAGAACAAAAACCCGTAAAAATAAAATTCAGCAACAAAGCATTCAAATATGATATAAACGAAATACTGGAAGGAATGCCCAATGCAGAATTGAGAAAAGAAATAGATAACATAATAAGTAAACTGCCAACTTCAAGAACAAGTGTGAATGCTTTTATTACAAAACATGAAATGGCTGCGTCAGATGCAATAGGATATGATATCCTCAGACCATCTCTTGCCACAATAGAGCATATGAAAGCAAAATCAAAAGGCGGCCCTAATGAACTATACAATTACGCTTTAGCCTGTGAAAGAGATAATAATATGCGCTCAAACGGAAGTATGGCAGAATTTATTGAACAATTTCCTATGCAGAACCAGAAAAATTATTTTAAAGAAATTTTTGAAGAAGTAAAAAAAGGGAATATTACACGCGCAGATGCATTAGGTATGGTAAATACATTTATTGAACAAAGCGGCAGACGTATAGACATAAATTTTAAAATCTAAACTCTTTCAAAAAAAGACTTGTCTTTTTTACATATCGGACAGACATAAGTATCCGGTTCTTTTGTAATATCGCCTTCATAAATATAACCGCATATTTTGCATCTATATGCCACAGATGCAAAAGAAGAAGTTTCCTCCTGATATGTCGGAGCAGATTTAGGACTTTTGCCTTTTTTAACCTTATGATAATAAGAATAAGTCATAGGCTCATCATGTTTTAAAATATCTCCTGCTGTCATTTTTCCTATAAAAACAGTATGCGTTTCTGTCTCAAATTCTCCTGTTAATTCGCAAATAACATAACCTACAGAATCTTCAAGAACGTCCATACCATCAATTTTAAAAGTTTTTGTGTTCTCAAATTTATTTATATCCCTGCAGGAATTAAAGCCAAATGTTGGAATAATAGAATCATTAACATGTTCCCCCAATATAGAAACAGCAAATTTTTTAGATTTTTTTATACACCCGTTTGTATAATTATCGTGATTTATACTGATGCACAAGGTATCATATGTAATTTGCATTGCGCAATTTGCGATACAACCGACTGATTTTTTACCATCAGTAGTAGTAATTGCATAAACACCGTATGATAAAAGATTTAAAACCAGATTATTCACACTAAACTCCTGTACTAACATTAATTTCCAGTATAACATATACCACAGAAAAAAATATTACCAAAATACAACAAACATATGATGAAGATAAAACGTTCAATCATTAAGATTACTATAGGGGAAGTTGTATAAAAAATACTTCTTTACTGATTAGGGGAAGAGATTAAATTGCTTACAAGTGAAGAGAACGAAAATATTTCATCAGAATTTTCCAGAGATTTAAACCGCACTTATGAATGGTTTAATACTCATTTTACACATACAGTGTGTGAAACTTTTTGTGAATTCTGGGGAAAAACTGCTGATGTTAAGCTTATAAGCATAAGTGAAAATACAAATATTCTTGCGGAAAGAGAAGAGTTTTTTGTTACACAAGTAAGGCTAAATAAAGAATTGTCTGTTTTTATAAGATTGTCAAAACCGCTTGTAAAAAATCTGCTTGAAAATATTCTGGGACCGAACGGAAAAAATTTTAATATAGAAAAATTGACGGATTTGGAAGCAAAAATCCTGACAGGATTTGATGATTTTTTGTACAAAAATCTTGGCCAGAATATTAAGAAAGGCAAAGATTTACCAGAGAATAACAGAAACTATAATGAATGCAACTTAACATTTTTTTTAAGAGCAGAGCAAATGACTCTCGGAAAAATTGTTATAAAAATACCTGTTGTTGCAATAACTCCTGAATTAACATCTTTAAATGAAGAAGTATTTTCAATATCTGACTTTAAAAAGCAGAGTACTGAAATAAATCTGATTGTCGGCCATACACGTTTAAGACTTAATGAACTAAAACATCTGGAAGTCGGAGATTTAGTAGTCTTAGAACACAGTAAATCTTCAAAAATGCTTCTAAAGTATAACGACTATACAAAAGAAATAAAAGTTGCTCCAAATCCTTACATTATGATTGACGGTGACTTTGATGATAATGGACAAAACCCGAAAGGAGAAAACATGCCGGGCTCTGATATATATAATATGTGGGACTCAATTCAAGTAGACATAAATGCCGAATTTGAAAAAGTAAAACTTACCCTCGGAGAATTAAAACAAATTTCAGAAGGGCTTGTTGTTGATATAGGCTCAGTATATGACAACAAAATTGATTTGAAAGTGGAAAACAAAATAGTTGCCTCTGGAGAATTGGTCATTATAAATGATAGGTACGGTGTGAAAATAAACGAAATATTTACTGAAGAAAAAAATCAGGCATCACAATATGCAGAATCTACGGATACAGATAATTATGAAGATAATGAATCTGATGAAGAAGAACTGCCCGATGGAAACATGCCTAAAGTTAATGAACAACCGCACCAGAAAGCTAATAATCAAGAGACAGAAGAAGAAGAAGAAGATGATGATGATGATGATGAAAATGAAGAAGAAGACTTTGATTATTCCGATTTTGATGTAGATGAAGAAGATATATAAATACAGGAAATAAAATTATGGGAATATACCTTATAAATTTTTTAGTTTATTCAATGGCTATGGTAGGTCTTTTGTTTGTATGCCTTATGGTATACAAAAAGACAATGACAAATAATTACAGCAAAAAAAACACTGAAGAACTAACAGTTGAAAATGCAATGAATCTTTCTGCAAGAAAGACGCTGTATATAGTCAAAGCAGGTGATGAAAAGTTTCTCATTGCTTCTGACGCAGAAAGAACAACATTTCTGGCGAAACTGAATGATTCTCAAAGCAGTATTTCAAACCAAATACAGGATATATCTATATCAAACGATAATCTGTTTAGTATAAATCAAAACGAATTCAACAAATCACAAACAATAACAGAAAAGCAAGAAGAAAAAGGTGTTGATTATACCGAAGTCATGAATGCAATAAAAAATACAACACATAAACAACCTGTGATGAAAGAAATTTTAAGAAGGCTGGATCAGCAAACAGAAGCGATTCAAGCTGCAAAAGAATAAAGGATAAAATAATGGAAAGTGTATTAAAAGACTTAAATCCGGTATTACAAATGCTGCTCGTTATGACGGTATTCTCTATGCTGCCGTTTCTATTTACGTGTATGACAAGCTTTTTAAGATACACAATTGTTTTTTCTATGCTTAAACAGGCGCTCGGAACGCAGCAGGTGCCGCCTGGTATTGTTCTGATAGGTTTGTCTTTGATTCTTACAATCTACACAATGAGCCCCGTATTTTCAAAAATGTGGGAAATGGGCTCTGTTCCCTACCAGAAAAATGGTGATATAGTAGCAGCTTTAACAGAAGGTTCAAAGCCGCTTAAAGAATTTATGATGAAACAAACACGGCAGTCTGATATGACATTTTTTATACAACTGTCAGGTGCCCCAAAACCAAAAACTCCTGATGATATTACAATATGGCAGGTAGCACCCGCTTATATCATTAGTGAACTAAAAACTGCTTTTGAAATAGGTTTTGTAATATATGTACCGTTTATAGTTTTAGATTTGATTGTTGCAAACGTACTTCTGGCACTCGGTATGTTTATGCTGTCGCCTACGATTATTTCACTGCCGTTTAAACTGCTGATATTTATTGCTGTAGACGGCTGGAGTATGATTGTCCACGGTCTTGCAACAAGTTTTAATTAATAAAGGAACAATTATATGGAAATATTAATGGAATATATGGGCAAAGGCCTTATAACAATGCTTATGATATCAATGCCTTGTGTACTTGTCGCAGCAGGCGTCGGCCTTGTTGTTGGTATTTTGCAGGCTGTTACACAGGTACAGGAACAAACAATTGCCGCAGCTCCAAAAATTCTTGCAGTATTTCTTGTACTTATGATTATGGGTATGGGATATATTAAACTTTTGACAAACTTGCTCGGTGAAGGCTTTCAGCTGGCATTTAACCAGATACCTGCCGCAGACAGCTTTGTTCTGTCATCGAATTATCATAAATACACACGTCCGTTTGATGCAGAGTTTAAACAGAGTGCCGGCAGATTTGATAAGCAGGAAATAGGGGATATAATGAGAAACCCTGGGAAAATTCCTTTTATAGATTACAACTCAAAAACAAAGCATTATCCCTCTGACAGGATGCCAAATCCCACGCCTAACCTGATTGAGCGCAATGCAATTATGAACAGATAACAGTAAAAGGATTTAAATATGAAAAAATTTTTTTTAACAATCACCATAATTATTTTTTCAATATTTATTTATAGCTGTCAGAAACCAGCTTTTTGTCAAAATGTCGACAGAATTGTTAATCTGCATACAGACGGTGCGTATATACTTGAAATGAACGAAAGACCTATAGGACTAAAAGTTTCCAATGAAAAAGTCATCAGAGCAGAAGTCGTAACAGACCTTTATACAACGGAATCTCAAATTGTAATAAAAAGTTTTGAAGAAGGGATTTCATACATAACTTTTAAAACAAAATCAAAACCTCATTCAATAAAAGTTCTTGTCGATAACAATTCACCTTCAGATAAGGATTTAACAGAAATTGATAAAGTAAAGGAACCGTAAAATAAGTGATAGACGCAGTATTAGAATCTTTTCCTAAATATTTTCCGGAGGTTAATGCGGCACTCGGCAGCGGTATATTAATTTTTGCACGTATTATCGGCTTTGTCAGATTTGCACCTGTATTAAACAGAAAAGAAATGCCGGGAGTAATAAAGCTTTCGTTTTCACTTATTTTAACTATAATTTTGATGATGACAATAAAACCTGAACCGGTTCCACAAGGGACCTCATTGCTTCTTGGAATAATATTAAATACCGTAGGAGGTATGATAATAGGATTTATTGCAAACTGTATAGTGCAGGCAATTTCTGCGGCCGGCGATATGATAAATATGCAAATGGGGCTTTCATCAGCTATGGTTTTAGACCCTACACTCGGTGCTCAGGTTTCTATTCTCGGTAATTTCTTCGGACTTCTGGCAGTTATTCTATTTATACATGTAGGCGGAGTATACTGGCTTATTAATGCACTTTACAGAAGTTTTGAAATATTTCCCATGTATGCCCATATTATACCTCTTGATAAAATGATAAATAAAGAATATTTAATCACGCTCACATCAAATGTATTGTATGTGGGCTTGCAAATAGCATCACCTGTTCTGCTTGCTACACTCGGACAGGATTTGATACTCGGTATAATTTCCAAAACAGCACCGCAGGTAAACGTATTTCAACTGAGCTTTCTGTTTAAACCTGTTTTAGGTGCAGCAATACTGTTGTGGATTATGCCGGTTATCGTAAATGTAATAAATGACTATTTTATTTCTTTTGCAAAAATATTTTAAATATATATTAGATTTAATGTATTATTTTAAGGCAAATCTCATATCAATTATGGATTTAAAAGCCAAAAAGCGGGTTTAAAATTTAGATATGAAGTTGAGAAAGATTATAACAGTTTTTATATTATGCGTTTTATTGCTGTGCCAAACTCCTCCTGCAATATCAGAGGATTTACCGGATTTGCCGGTATTGCCGGATTTTGATACTGTCTTGCCGCCAGATGGGATAGATGCATTTTCACCTTCTTCTACACCGGCACAGGTTGCACCTGAGAAAACTACAAACCCGCCTGAGGTTTCTTCACAAACGCAGACCTCTTCTGCTGCCAATAAGTCTCAAACAGTAAGCAAACCACCGTCAACAGTTATAACCCGGCCTCCAATAGAGAACAAAAAGCCAGTTACAACAAAAAAGACGGAAGTACAAAAGACTGCCAAAACGTCAAAATCAACAAAGACAGCAAATTCTATTGTTATTCCAAAGGGCAAAAAGTTCAAAGTCAGATTGCAGCAGACAATTTCCGATAAAACAGCTGAAGGTACAAGAATAAGCTTTGTCAGTACTTATCCTGAAACTTCGACTTATGTAACTATTCCCGCCGGTACGGTTTTCAGAGGAAGGGTATCAGATTCGCATCCTCCTTATATTACAGGCAACGGCGGGTTAATTGTCATAAATGTAGACCAGATAGTTTATAAAGGCAAAGCTTATGATATAGATGCCAAAATAAGCATTGCAAACGGAAAACATATCTTTTTTAACAATATAAAAGGAAAAAGAATGTATTTTCAAAGTATACCGAAAGCAATGAAACCCGGAACAAAATTCTTTAAAAAGATGTGGCGCGTCACCTGCAATCTTGCAAAAAATGAAAGCGGAGTCGAAATTATACTGACCCCGTTCTCACTTTTGACAGGTACTGTTGTATATGCGCTAAATTTAGTAACATCGCCTGTTCTTGCAATCTTTTATAAAGGAAAATCAATCACCATTCCGTCAGGTTCACCTTTTACCATACAGCTTAGAGAGGATGCTGTTTTATTCTAAACAGCCCTAATTAATTACACAGCTATTCAAATATTCAATGGTATTGATTTTATTTTCATAAAGATATTTTAGAAAATCCAAATGTTCACGGCTTAAAGATGAAAATACTATACTTATTTCAAAACCGTCCGAACAAAACGGTTCATAATCGTATATAACATAGCTGTTATATTTGCTTTTCCACTCTTTTCTCTCTATTTTACAGTTATTTTCCAGTGCTGTATCTTCCAGCCATGGCAGTATATCTTTACTTACATTATTAAATTCAAGCTGATGTCTTTGATTTATACCGTCTATATATCTTTCGGTAAGCATAAAAACTCCTTTCTAAGATATCCATTGTTAGTTTAAAATCCTTTTGCAAAATAAAAAATAGACCAATGTATAATTATTAGTCGTAATAAAGTACAATCTTTTTTGTAACTAAAAAAATAAATGCAGAATTTGTGATATCATAACTCTGTAGACCGAAAGGGATTTTATTGTGCAATATAATAAATCATCGGGTTCTGTAGGAATTACGGAGACAAAATATTTTACAATACAGGATAAAATCCTGTTAGAGTCAAATGAACAATTCGGACCGGTTACTGTAGCTTACGAAACTTATGGAACTTTAAATGATACAAAAGATAATGCAATACTGCTGCTGCATGCGCTTACCGGAGATGCCCACGCTGCCGGATACCATACAGAAGATGATAAAAAACCCGGCTGGTGGGATGATATGGTCGGCCCTGGCAAGGCTTTTGACACAAATAAGTATTTTGTCATATCTTCTAATATGCTCGGAGGCTGCAGCGGAACAACAGGCCCCTGCTCAATTAATCCTGAGACACAAAAGCCGTATGCACTTGATTTTCCTGTTATAACAATAGAAGATGCCGTAAAAGTTCAAAAAAAACTTGTTGATTACCTCGGCGTAAAAAAGCTCGTTGTTGCAGGAGGCTCAATGGGAGGTATGCAGGCTCTTGAGTGGTCTATTGCGCATTCTGATATGGTAAGCGATGTTATAATTATTGCCTCAACAAGCCGTTTAACAGCTCAGGGTATAGCTTTCAATGCAGTAGGAAGAAACGCAATACTTTCTGACCCGTATTTTAATAACGGCAACTATTACGGACAGGAAAAACAGCCGGAAAGAGGACTCGCTATTGCAAGAATGATAGGGCACATTACATATCTTTGCGAAGAATCCATGCATAACAAGTTCGGAAGAAGGTTTCAAGACAGCGACAAGCCCAATTTTGATTTTAATATAGATTTTCAGGTAGAAAGCTATCTTGAGCATCAGGGAAGAGTTTTTGTGGACAGATTCGATGCAAACAGCTATCTTTACATAACAAAAGCAGTTGATTATTTCGATTTATCAAAAAAACACGGATCTTTAAAAAACGCTTTTGAAAAAACAAACGCAAGATTTCTTGTTATGTCCTTTACCACGGACTGGCTTTTCCCTACAGCACAATCAAAAGAGATTGTACAGGCGCTTATAAAAGCAGGCAGAGATGTTTCTTTCTGCGAGATAGAATCCCCGTGCGGGCATGATGCGTTTCTGCTGGAATTTGAAACACAGACAAAAATCGTAAAGAGCTTTCTTGCAAAATCGAGAGGACAGCACAATGACTAACACGGAACAATCCCTCCATTTAAACTACTCTGTTATTACGGAAATGATAGAACGAAAGTCTAAAGTACTGGATCTCGGCTGCGGAGACGGTGAACTTTTAAGGCAATTGATTGATAAAAAAAGATGTACCGGCTGTGGTATAGAAATAAACCAGCAAAATGTTATAAAAAGTATTCAAAAAGGGCTTTCTGTTATACAGGGCGATATTGACGAAGGTTTAAAAGAATTTTCCGACAAAGAATATGATTATGTGATTTTAAATCAAACTCTTCAATCAACAGAAAAACCTGACTATGTAATAGATGAAATGCTTAGAGCCGGCAAAAAGTCCGTTGTAAGTTTCCCTAACTTCGGATACTGGAGAGTCCGTTTTTATCTGTTTTTTAAAGGACGTATGCCAAAATCAAAAATGCTGCCTTTTTGCTGGTACGATACCCCGAATATCCACCTTTTGACAGTAGAAGATTTCTTTGACTTTTGCAAAGAAAGAAAAATAAAAATAACAAAAAGCGTGTATATAAAGCGTGGCAAAATAAGCAAAAACCCTCTTATACGATTCTTAACAAACCTTTTGTGCGAAGAAGCAATTTTTGTAATACAAAGATAAATCTTATCTTAAATAATAAATTTGGGTCAAAAGAATAGTGTAAATTCCTCAAAAAATGGTATGATAATAAATACCATTAAAATTTGAGATATTTTTGTAATTCAAAAGGGAAAAAAATGACAACAATAGAAGAAAAAACAATTAATGCATTACGAATTCTTGCAGCAGATGCAATCCAAAAAGCAAATTCCGGCCACCCGGGACTCCCTCTCGGAGCAGCGCCTATGACTTATGAATTGTTTAGCAAATATCTCAATTTTAACTATTGTAACCCTCAATGGCCTAACAGAGACAGATTCATACTTTCAGCAGGCCATGGCTCTGCATTATTATATGCGCTGAATCATCTTTTCGGCTGCGGATTGTCTATCGAAGACATCAAAAATTTCAGACAGTTCGGATCAAAAACCCCCGGTCATCCTGAGTATAAGCACACTCCTTTTGTAGAAGCGACTACAGGGCCGCTTGGCGCGGGTATGGGTATGGCGGTAGGTATGGCCATGGCGCAGGCGCATCTTGCAGCAGTTTTTAACAAACCCGATTTTCCTGTTGTTAACAATTACACATATGTTCTCGGCGGTGACGGGTGCATGATGGAGGGGATTTCATCAGAAGCCTTTTCAATTGCCGGAAATTTAAAGCTTGATAAATTGATTGTATTATATGACAGCAATAAAATTACCATCGAAGGTTCTACAGACATAACGTTCACTGAAGATGTAGAAAAACGTATGCAGGCATTTGGATTCCAAACACTGACTGTAGAAGACGGCAATGATATCGTGGCAATAGGAAAAGCTATTGAACAGGCAAAAGCTGAGAAAAACAAACCTTCATTTATTACAATAAAAACACAGATAGGATACGGTTGTCCTGCAAAACAGGGCAAAGCTAATTCCCATGGTGAACCTCTGGGCGAAGAAAATGTTGCAGCTCTTAGAAAAACTCTCGGCTGGGAATATGATGAACCGTTCTTTGTTCCGCAGGATGTATATGACAACTGTAAAAAAATTGCAAATGAAAAAGCAAAAAAAGAAGAGGAATGGAACAAACTTTTTGATGAATATTGCCAAAAATATCCTGAAATGAAAGATTTGTGGGATAAGTACCATTCACAGATAAATGAAACTGAATTATTAAATGATAAAGATTTCTGGAGCTGTGATGACAGCCCGTATGCGACAAGAGCAGCATCGGGGAATATTTTAAATAAAATAAAAGACTCTATCCCTAATCTTATCGGCGGAAGTGCTGATTTAGGCCCTTCAAACAAAACCTATTTAAAAGATAAAGGTGAATTCAGTGCACAAAATTATGCTGGACGGAATATCCACTACGGTGTCAGAGAACAGGCAATGGCTGCTATCGCAAACGGAATAACACTGTATGGAGGAATTAAAACATTTGCTGCAACATTTTTTGTGTTCAGTGATTACTTAAAACCGATGGCAAGACTGTCTTCGCTTATGGAACTTCCTGTTACATATGTATTTACACATGACAGCATAGGCGTTGGCGAGGATGGGCCGACACACCAGCCTGTTGAGCAGCTTGCAATGCTCCGGTCGATGCCAAACTTTATAACCTATCGTCCTGCCGATGCTACAGAAACAGCAGCCGGCTGGTATGTTGCACTGACAAGCAAAAAAACTCCTGTGGGGCTAATTCTTACCCGACAGAATATTGCAAAATGCAATTCAAATAAAGAAGGTGCACTAAAAGGCGGTTATATAATTTCAAAAGAGACAAAACCAACACCTGATGCTATTGTGATAGCCACAGGTTCAGAGGTTGAACCTGCATTAAAAGCAAAAGAAATACTATTGAAAGAAGGCTATGACATACGTGTAGTCAGCATGCCGTCTATGGAACTTTTTGATGCACAGAGCAAAGATTATAAAGAATCAGTATTGCCTTCTTCTGTAAGAAAAAGAGCTGCAATAGAAGCATTATCTGATTTCGGCTGGGGGAAATATATCGGTCTTGACGGTATAACCATTACAATGAAAAATTTTGGTGCATCAGCTCCGGCAAAAATTCTTTTTGAAAAATACGGATTTAGTGCAGAAAATATAGCTGAAAGACTAAAAGAGATATTGTAGCCTCTAATTTGATGACAATATAAACTTAATATTATCTTTATAAAAATACCTTAATTTATCACTCATTTTGCGCTATACTTGGCGTGTTAAGAAATCAGAGGTATGTAGAATATGTTATTGGGTGTAAATATTGATCATATAGCAACATTGAGAAATGCAAGAGGCGGGCTGGAACCTAATCTTATACAGGCAGCACTTATTTGTGAAAAAGCCGGTGCCGACGGTATAACAGTTCATTTAAGAGAAGACAGACGTCATACAAAAGATAATGATGTTATTGAACTTAAAAAGGTATTAAAAACAAGATTGAATCTTGAAATGGCTCTTACTGACGAAATGCAAAAAATTGCACTTGCAGTTAAACCGGAATGTGTATGTCTTGTACCCGAAAACCGTCAGGAAGTGACAACTGAAGGCGGGCTTGAGGTTGCTTCCCGTCTTGAATTTGTAAAAGATTTTGTAAAACCGCTGGTTGAGGCAGGTATTGTTGTAAGTCTGTTTATAGATGCGGATAAAGAACAGGTAGAAGCTGCCGCAAAAACAGGTGCTCAGTTTATTGAACTTCATACAGGAAAATACTCTGAAGCCTGGGGAACACCTGAAGAAGAATTAGAGATGAATAATCTAAAAAAAGGTGCGGCTCTTGCTCACAGACTCGGTTTGAAGGTTAATGCCGGACACGGACTTACATACGAAAATGTCCGCAGAATGCATGAGATTCCTGAACTTATTGAATTGAATATAGGTCACAATATCATTGCAAGAGCGGTTTTTGACGGATTAGAAAAAGCTGTTATTGATATGAAAGATTTGATTAAATAATCGCTGACTATTCATATCTAAGTGCTTCAATCGGATTTAATAAAGATGCTTTGTAAGCAGGATAATACCCGAAAAGGATTCCGACAAGCCCTGAAAATCCAAAAGATATAAGTATCGGTGCTGCTGATATGATAACAGTCATATCAGAAAACAATCCGACTATTTTGGAGCCCAGTATTCCGACTACAACGCCTATTACACCTCCGGCAAGGGAGAGCAAAAGTGCTTCTACAAGAAACTGGACTCTTATATCCATAGCTGTTGCGCCTATTGCCATACGTATGCCTATTTCTTTTGTTCTTTCTGTTACAGACACAAGCATAATATTCATAATACCGATACCGCCGACAAGAAGCGATACGGACGCAATGGATCCGAGTAATATAGCCATAGTATTTGAAGCCTGTTTTGCGGTTTCAAGCATTTGCGTAAAGTTTCTTATTGTAAAATCATCTTCTTTTGTTTTGCCGAGATTATGCCGTTCTCTCAAGAGTTCTGTAATTTCCTCCTGTGCTGATTCAAGGCTTTCTTCATCTCTTGCCTGAACGCTTATATGCTTAACCATTCCGGGAAAATCCGTACCGAACAGTTTTTTCTGAGCTGTCGTAATAGGAATAAGCACAGTATCATCCTGATCCTGCCCCATGCCGTTTTGACCTTTTGATTTCAGCAGGCCTATAACTTTAAACGGCATACCGCCGATTCTTATTGTTTTATTAATCGGATCCATATCCCCGAAAAGATTGGTTGTTACGGTTGAGCCCAGCACTGCGACTTTTGTATTGTTTTTAAGGTCATCTTCTGATATACCTCTTCCTGTTTCTATTTCCCACATACGAATAGGCATATACCCCGGTGTAATACCGTTTACCGTTGTTGACCAGTTCTGGTTTGAATATACAAGCTGCTGCACCTGACCTACAGTAGGTGCAACTTCAAGTACAGACGGACAGTGTTTTAGCATTGCTTCAGAATCTTTTATTGTCAAAGTGGGCTGTGTGCCGCTTCCCATTCTGACCCCGCTTGAGGTAGTTGACCCTGACATTACCATAAGAAGGTTTGACCCCATTGAGGCAATATCTTTATTAATTCTTTCTTTTGCGCCTTCACCTATTGAAAGCATAATTATAACGGCGCTTACACCGATAATTATACCGAGACTGGTTAAAATTGAGCGCATCTTATTTATATACAATGAGCGGAGAGATATTTTAAAAGTAGAACCGAAATCAATCACAGTATACCCTCCGAGTTTACTTTATCTAATGAATCAAGCCCTTTCTGAACAGCATTCAGTTCATCGGAAATGATTTTTCCGTCTTTAAATCTGACAATTCTTTTGCAGTATTCAGCAATATCAGGCTCGTGTGTTACGAGTATTATTGTTTTTCCGGCGACTGCATTGAGTTTTACAAAAAATTCCATAACCTCGATAGATGTTTTTGTATCAAGGTTGCCTGTAGGTTCGTCAGCAAGAATAATCGGCGCATCGTTTACAATTGCTCTCGCTATTGCAACACGCTGCTGCTGACCGCCGGACATCTGGTTTGGCATGTGAGTTTCTCTTTTTTCGAGTCCGACTATTTTTAATGCTGCTTTTGCCCTTTTTATTCTTTCTTCAGGCGGAACACCTTTGTAAATCATCGGCATTTCCACATTTTCTATGGCGGAAGTTCTTGAAATCAGGTTAAACCCCTGAAAAACAAATCCCAGCTTTAAGTTTCGGATTGCGGAAAGTTCGTCCATAGACATTTTGCTGACGTCTATACCGTCAAGAAAATATGTGCCGGAAGTCGGCTTATCCAGACACCCGAGAATATTCATACAGGTGGATTTCCCTGAACCTGATGCTCCCATGATAGCTACAAATTCACCTTCTTCAACACTTAAAGATACGTTATCAAGAGCATTAAAAGAAGTATCACCGGTCGGGTATGTTTTTATTAAATTTTTTATTTCTATTAAACTCATCAGAATAATCTCATCGGTCTTCTGCCCTGTGCAGTTGTTGTTTTGTCCTTGTCACTTTTTTTTCTAAGTATTACTCTGTCATTTTCTTTAAGCTGATTGGATATGATTTCCGTTTTATCAGAGTCTTTTGCTCCGGTTTTGATAGTTATTCTCTGCGGTTTATTGTCTCTTATAACCCAGAGCCCCTGATCTTTATATTTTTTGCCGCCTGTGATTTCTGTAGGGGTAAATTTAAGGGCATCTGTCGGAACACAAATAACATTTTCGCTTTTGTTTGTAATTATTGATGCGTTTGCTGTCATACCCGGAATCATTTTCTGGTCTTTGTTGTCAACATCAACAATTACCGTATATGTTACTACATTTGATACTGTTGTCGGGGCAATACGCACCTCTGTAACTTTGCCGTGAAAAACTGCATCTGCATAACCGTCAAGAGTATATTCCACCTCCTGACCTTTTTTAATTTTGCCGATATCTGCTTCTGACACATTTACTTCAATCTGCATATTTGTTAAGTCCTGTGCCACCTGAAATAACGTAGGTGTCTGAAAGCTTGCAGCAACTGTCTGACCTACATCAACAGCTCTTGAAACAACTATTCCGTCTACCGGCGAAACAATTTTTGTATATTTTAAATTTGTTAAATTGTTGTTTAGTGTAGCTGTTGCCTGACTGATTGAACCCTGTGCAGCTGCAAGCTGGGCAAGGTCTGACTTGTAAGTAGCCTCGGCTAAATCTAAATCGCTTTTTGCAACATAGTTTTTTGAATAAAGTTTTTTATATCTTTCGTAATTTTTCTTGTCATAAGCAAGCATGGCCTCTACTTTTGCTTTGTTGGAGCGTGCCGCTACAAGGTCGCCTCTTGCTTTATCAACCTGTGCCTGAAATAACGACGGGTCAATTTGTGCCAGCAGCTGTCCTTTTGTGACTTTTGAGTTATAGTCAACATAAATTTCTTTAATCATACCGGATACCTGAGAACCGATATCAACGGTATTTACAGGGTTTACAGTACCGGAAGCTTCTACTGCCTCTATTATTGTTTTTCTTTTTACAGGTACAGTCACATAGTCTGCTGCGGGATTCTTTTTAAGAAACAGTGCAAATCCGCTTACGAAAACAAGTGCTGCTATTATTGATATTGCTATTGTTACACGTTTGTTCATCTTACCCCCATGGATTTTTGGAATTGTTCTTTTGCAACATTATAATCAAATACCGCCTGAACAAAAGCAAGCTGTGCATTATTGTAGTTTGTCTGAGCCTGCTGCAGTTCTATAAAATTGCCCAGACCTACTGTATATCTTCCGTCTGCAAGTTCAAAGTTTTCCAGAGTTTGTTGTACTTTTTCCGCCATTTTTGGAATTTTTCTCTGCAATACAACCATATTAGTATAGTTGTTCTGAACTTCAAAATATATATTTTTCTTTGATAATTCAATATTTTCTTTTGCAAGGTCCAAGTATGAATGCCCCTGATCAAGGTTGTATTTTATGCCCATGATATTTAATGTCGGAAGACTCATGTTCACCCCGAAATTGAAACCGGTGTTTGAAACCTCGCTGTTTTTTCTGTAATTGTATCCGGCACTTACATTTATTACCGGCATATATTGTCTTTGGATAACTTTTAAGGATTCTTCCTGAACTTTTTCCACCATCATAAGTGATTTTAAGTCAGGTCTGTTTTCATAAGCTTTTTCAATAGCTTCATTTACAGGTAATATTAACGGTTTGAATTTGTAATCCTGTAAAATATCCTGTTTTTCAATTCCCGATGTAAGAATTGCGGCCTGTTCATAATCTTTGTCACCGCTTTTTTTCACATAAGAAACCTGCACGTTATTGGTCTGCGGTTTTTGTGTTCGTTTAAAGTTAAAACTTTCCGTATTTTTCAAATTATATTGAGGAGCATCTGTCAAAAACATTGCATTATTAAGATTGATAATTGCCTGATCGTATCTCCCCTGTGCTTCAAGAAGAGATATCTCAGCATCTGTCAGATAAACCTGTGCGTTAACAACATCAATTTTTGATTTTAAACCTTCTTGAAAAAGCGCATTTGTTCTTTCGTAGTTCAATTTATTAATACGAACCGAGCGTTCATATACATCCTGATTTGCCAGTGCGGCAAGCGCCTGAAAATAAGCCAGTTTTACATTATAAACCGTATTTAAAATAGTATTTTCCAAATCATAGCCGACAGATTCTTTGTTGTACTTTTGCATGTTAATACGTGCAATTGTTTTGCCAAAATCCCAGATAAGCTGGTTAACGCCGAGATTTAACTGATAATAATTGTTGCTGTTTGAAGTACTTCCGCCCTGATTATAGAAACCACCGCCGTGTCCGGAGTTTCTGTTATGCTGGGAGGTAAATCCTGTACTGGCTGTAATATTCGGGAAATATTCGGATTTTGCTATACCTACTTGTGAATGTGCAATATCTTTTTGTGTTGTATAGATTTTAATATTAGGGTCATTTTTTAGCGCTATATCAATACAATCCTCTAAAGAGTATTCAATATATTTGTTTTTTTGTGCATTCATTTGTACAGCCGGAGTTGTAGTTTGCTGCTTTTTCTCTACTTTTTGCTGCTGTTTTTTATTTTTTTTAAACGGCAGTGAAAAACCGTATGCAATCGGGCAAAAATTTGTTACGGAGAATGTTAAAACCAAAAATAAAGCTGTTATTTTTATACGAAGAAATTTTTTCAATTTAATTTTTCAACCTTTTAGACATAATTTTATTTAAATATCCTTTGTTTTAAATCATCTTATTATCTTAATTTTTTGTATCTTTAAAATCTGTAGCTCTTTCGGGCTATTTAAAGGATTTATAAAATAATAATTTAATTTACAAAATCTTTAACGATTAATATTATTTTTTGTTCATTTTATAAATTTTGTAAAATGAAAGAGCAAAAAAGTAGAAAAAAATTTTTTTATATGCAAACATATAAAAAAGGGTATTTTTTATGTTTTCTGTGTCTTTAAATAATAATTTTTTATCTAAAAAATCTTCTAACATTTCATTCAAAAGCGATATGAATGCTGTAAGGTATGTTATTGTCGACGGGATTGTTACTGATGATAAAAAAGTTGTGGAAGATGTTACAAAACAGCTGGTTAAGTCATTAAGAAATTCTAATGAAGAAAATCTTGAACTCAGACGTTCAGTCAAAAAAGCAATACCGGAATATCGTTGGAATGGAGAATATCAACCGACAAAATTTCTTAAGCTTAATATTATAGGTAAAGAAATAAATATAATACTTGGAGAGTCTGCTTCCAAACTAAAACATATATGGGAACAGGCAGGAGTATCACTGGCTGACAAGAAAAAACAGGCCGGCGATGTTGTTAGAAAATTAATATATGATAAAACCTCAAAACATATTGCAATAGATGCTATTACACAAAATGTAAAAGGAAAAATAAAATATATTGCAAAACGAATTTTTATTACGATTTAACGGATAGTTCTTTTTTAGCCTCTTTAAGAGACAATTTTGTAATTAAGGATTTTTTGTTTTTCTTAAAAATATCTTTGCTGTATATAGCAATATAATACTCTTTTTTATCGGAAACATTGTTAAAGATAAGATTTTGTATGATTGGTTTATTAAATTTTAACGGACTGAAAAGCTTTATGGAATCTTTGTTCTGAGGTGCATAGTGTGTTCCCTTAGAATCAATGAGTTCTATATATACAGCCTGACTCAGCATTGATTTGTTTTTAACCTTTACAGATAATTCAACAGTATTATTGTTTTGTATAATTTCGCAGATTTTGAAATATAAGCCTTCCGAAACAATTTCACTGCAGCTTACATTTGCAACGACTCTTTCTTTAGCCGGCACTGGCAGGCAATACACAAGAGATAAACATAAAACAAGACCTATAAAAAACAATTTTTTCATATAATTAAATTTTATGGATTTTTAAAAATCATGTCAATGCGCTAATCAGAGGGTATTTCATCGAGAACTTTTCTTGTCGCTATAGGTTTTCCTTTTTCGTTATAAGCAGTATCACCTATCCAGTGTGCTTTTAGTTTTCCGTCTTTTGTATAAGCGTATTGCTCATCTTCGGAAATATATAGTGCAATTGAGACAAGTTTTCCTGATACTGCGCTGTATTTTCCTATTTTATAAGGGTATTTGCCTTCCTGCTGTTTATTATCCACATCTATTGCCACAAGATATCCGCTTGTAGAATAGTAATATGCATATTGAGGTCTGTCATCATACACTACAACATAGCCTTTTACCAGACCTTTTGCAGTTTCAAAACCCATTACATAGCGATTTTCAGGCTGGATATTTTCTTTTATTGCTTTTCTGTTCTCATCATTATTTTCATCACGCAAATACGGCATTATTTCTTTTTTATCCAGTATTAAATCCAGACCTTCAAAAGCCAGCTTTCTTGCTGACTCTACTGTATAAACAACACCTCCTTGAAGCATCGTTTCAGATGAAAAAGCAGGCAGTGTGCTAAACAGCAATAATAAAAATAAAATAAATCTTTTCATAGTTTTTATGATAACACTTCTTTGAAGAATTTTCTTGTTAAATAAAACAGTAAATAATAGGAAAAAAGAAGTATATTAATTTGTAATATCGGTAAAACCTGCGTTTTTTGCAACAAAAACCAGATAATAGCAGCCGGTATAAAACAAACAGCAATATGCAGAATCTTTTTGTACGGAACTTTCCACTCAAGCTGCGGCAGAGTAACGGTTAAAGTCAAAACAAAATATAAGATATTTGAGCTTAATGTAGCTATTCCTACCCCGATAAGTCCGAGTTTCTTTATTAAGAATATATTTAAAATCAGTCCGACAACTGCTGATAAAACTTTTAAAATTGTCAGAATATATGTTTTATTTGCAAGGTGATATTGAATACTCGTGTAATCCGTAAAACTTAAAAATAGGGCAGAAAGTGCAAAATAAGGCAAAAGAATATAGGCTTCAATATACTGCCGGTTTGCAAAAAGATATAAAATATCTTTGGAATACAGGCATATGACAGCAACAATCGGTACCGATATCATAAGATAGTATCCCGTTAGTCTTGAGATAACCGGACGAACATCTATTTTATCTTCATAAAGATTAATGATTCTGGGTACGGCAGCTATTGTAATAATTGCAAATAAAGTCATTAATAAAGGGAATGTCATACTGTATGCAACACCTACAAATCCTGCGTTTTCCAGTCCGTGATAATGTGTTGTTATAAATTTGTTGCTTTGATTAATTGCCCACAGGCTTATTGCCGCCACTGCAATAGGAATACCGTAAATAAATACAGATTTAATCATTTTTAAATTCGGCAATTCAGACCTGAGATATGAAAGTATATCTGTCTGAAAAATAAGCATTATATCTATCAATGTAATTGATACTGACATACCCAGAAGTATAGACATTGCACCCAGATGAAGATATTTTATTATCAAAACTGAAAAAACTATTGTAAGTATCTGGTTTACTATTGTAGATACAGTGAAAGCCCCGGGTTTTATTTGTGCTCTTAATACCTGAAAAAGCAGAGCCCGTATTGCTACCGGAATGATTAATATTAAAATAAAAAGGAAAGCTTTAGGTGGAATATTAAAATATTCATAAAATTTTTGTCTGAAGATAAAACATAAGACATACATAACAGTCAGGTTAGAGGCAAGCATCAGAACAAGTGTTGAAAGATACTTTGGAATTTGATTGCAGAGCTGGTTCTGTCTGAAGAATCTTAATCCTGCAAGTCCTATCCAGTCAGAGAACAATATACATAAAAAACTCAATACCGCCAGAGAAATAGTGTAAAGACCGTACTCGGAAGGGGATAAAAGATTTGTGTAAACAGGTACAATTACTGCATTGCCGAATAATCCGAAAATTTTTGACGGTGCATATTTTAACATATCCTTAAAGATATGCTTTACAGGCAGTTCCACTTCTCTTATATACTTGTCTATTTCTTGCGTCATTATTTTACAGTGCTGATTGTTATTTGAATTATATCATGTTTTTTTTTAATAAATATAATAAATCCTCCTCATATACCTTTACTTGGTAAAAAAAAACATTATTATAAAATTATGAAAAAGTTTTTTTTGCTGTTTTTATCTTTTATATTTTTAACCTCACTTGCACCTGCAATTGCTGATGATGCAGATTTTTGGGATGAGCCTATGAAAGTTGATCAGGCTGCCAAAAATCAGGAAAAAGCAGTTACCAATCAGGAATTTGAAAAAGTAATGAAATTCTTCGAAAAAAAGAAGAAAAAAAAGGAGGAAAAAAACCGTCCAAAAGGTGCTCCGATAGGTCCTCAGATTCAAGAGGGTATGCAGGCTCCCGATGCAAATGCTTTTAAGGTTACTTATGAAGAGTATCCTACAGTTATGATTCCGGTTACTCTCGTAACACCGAATCTTACAGAAATTCCGCCCGGTTATTACAGAATTCTTTCTGTAAAGAACGGTAACGACTATTATTTGAATTTTTATCAGGGAAATGCACTTATTGCAAAGGTCTCAGCAATAAACACAGGCAACGACCACAATCAAAAATCTCTTAACTATGCCAAAGTAATACCTGTTGACAACGACATGTATATGAATGTTATTTACGGAGATATTGACTGTAATATAGAAGCAAGATTGGTTATTAAGAAATAGTCTTGTTGATCTTATTGATAATATTATTTTTCTCTGCGTTCAAAATGACGGATATAGTGACATGTTCTGTCATCCTTGTATATGTTATCGAATTACGTAACATATACAAGGATGACAATTTTAGACTTTTTTAGTGTAAACTGCGATATAAATCCCCAATACAACCGATAAAAACGGTTTTTTCTTTATGATAAAATATGTCTAAAAGAATAAAAATAACCGGAACTAAACAATATATACAATTCTTGGATAAAATGTATGGATATTAATTTAAATAATAATTTGAATATAAGAGAACAGCAGGAAAAAAAAGAGCTTGAAGAGCTTAGTCCCTATGCTGCAAAGAGTGCACTTTCTAAAGGAAGAGCGAAACAAGAAGAAAAATGTCCTTTGAGAACAGAGTTTCAAAGAGACAGAGACAGAATTATACATTCAAAAGCATTTCGCCGTTTAAAACACAAAACACAGGTCTTTTTCTCACCAACAAATGACCACTTTAGAACAAGAATGACCCACACCCTGGAAGTTTCTCAAATTGCAAGAACAATTACACGTGCCTTAAATCTTAATGAAGATCTTGCCGAAGCCATTGCACTGGGACATGATCTCGGGCATACACCTTTCGGTCACACAGGAGAAGATGTTTTAAATGAGATTATGGATTCCGGTTTTCGCCATGCGCAGCATTCAGTTCGTGTTGCTACGATTATCGAAAACCTGAATCTTACAAATGAAACACTGGACGGCATATTGTATCACTCTGGTTCTTTAAAAAAAGAAAGCAAGGCTTATACTCTTGAGGGGAAAATTGTAAAACTATCGGATAAAATTGCCTATATAAACCATGATATTGATGATGCAATGAGAGCCGGAATTATTAAAGAGTCCGACCTGCCTCAGGATTGTATCCAATATTTTTCCATTGACAGAAGTGAACGTATTACAAAAATGGTTATGGATATTGTTCAAAACTCCATGGGCAAAGACCATATCTGCATGTCTGATGATGCTTTTTATCATATAGACAAACTAAGAACCTGGATGTTCAAAAATATTTATACAAATTCTCTTGCAAAAAAAGAAGAATCAAAAGTAAAAGGGATTGTATACGGTTTATTTAATTATTATGAGGCATTTTTAAAGCAGAAACTGCCTAATCTGAACGAAGAAGAGATAAAAAGAACAGTCTGCGATTATATTGCAGGTATGACTGACCGATATGCCATACAAAAATACAAGGAATTCTACATACCTCAATCACTGCAGAACATTTCCAATGATGATTTTCTTTTTACTCTGGCAAAAATCAATAACCACAGCGTTCAATTGACGGTTTTATAAAAAATTTTTAAACCTACTTATAAATCCATCCGGATTTTGTTTAAAGCACACCCCTTTAAATTCATCTGAAAATTATTGACGAACATGGCATTATAACATATTATACCTTTATAAAAATTATACGAAAAAATTATAGAAAATAGAGGGTAAGTATGTTTGAAACATTGTTATCTAAAACATTATTTATTTTAGCTATATCACTGGGCTTTTGTTTTTTAGGAGCGCTTGCAGTTGTTAATTACTTTAAAATAGCTTATAAAAAAGGTGTGTCTTATGTCACCGCTAAAAGAAACGAACACGGTCAGCTTGATTTAGAGGTTTCTCCTCAATTAATCAAGAAAATATTTTGGCCTGCACTAATAATAAATATAATTACTTTTGTGATTTTACTATTTTGTAAAAATATGATTCCGCTAAATTTCTTTTTAATGTCTTTGTTTACATTTACAGACGGTATAACAATAGGTATACTTTTGCTTTCGATTGATGAAAATATCGGGGTTAAAGTAACGGCACTTACTGCAATAGCTACATTGCTGACATCTTTAGTCGGTATGTATTCCGGTATTGATTTTTCTTTTCTGGGTAAATTTTTATTCTTTGCACTTATAGGTTTGATAATAGTATCGATTATCAGGATATTTGTCTCTATAAAAGGTTTTCACAGAAAAATAATAGCAGCTGTCGGGATTTTAATTTTTATCGGCTACTTATTATATGATTTCAACAATCTGGATAAAGCAAAAAATATAGCAAAATTGAATAACTGGAATACTGCGCTTGATTTTTCCGTAAATATTTATTTGGATATTATTAATTTGTTCTTACAAATTCTTGATTTGCTAAGTGATTAATTAATTTATAATTCTGATTATTATAGATAGCAAGGCAGGATGCACTAAATTCGGATAGCACATCCTGCCTGTTGCTAGTGTTTTATAATATCTGCGTACTTTTTCTTTAGTATTTTTCAAGATATTCATTGATTTCCCACGGCGAAACATCTGTTCTGTATCTGTCCCATTCGATTTCTTTTGCTGTAACAAATTCATTAAAGATATGTTCACCAAGTGCTTTTTTCACAATTTTGCTTTTTTTCATTAAAGCAAGCGCTTCGTTTAAGCTGCCCGGAAGTGAATCAATATGGCTTCTTTTTCTTTCTTTTGCTGTCATATCATAGATGTTTTCTTCTGTTTGAAGCGGCGGTTTAATTTGATTTTTTATACCTTCCATAGCAACAGTTAAAAGCACAGCCATAACAAGATACGGATTGCAGGATGCATCTGGCGAACGGAGTTCTATACGTGTTGCATTGCCTCTTTTTGCCGGTACTCTGATGAGCGCACTTCTGTTGGCCAGCGACCATGCAACATAAACAGGAGCTTCATAGCCCGGGACGAGACGTTTGTAGCTGTTTACTGTAGGATTTGTTACAGCTGTAAAATCACGAACATGTTCAATGATTGCTCCGATTGTATAAAGAGCCTCTTTAGACAACTGATAAGCTGAATCCTCGCTGTAAAAAGCATTCTTGCCTTTTTTGATATCAAACAAAGAAATATTGCAGTGCATGCCTGAGCCGTTTATACCGAAAATAGGTTTTGGCATAAAAGTTGCATGAAGCCCGAACTTATCGGCAGAAGCTTTAACTGCGTATTTAAACGTTACAATATTATCAGCGGCTGTCAGCGCATCAGCGTATTTAAAATCGACTTCGTGCTGGCCTCTTGCAGCTTCGTGGTGGCTTGCTTCAATCTCAAAACCTAACTGCTCAAGATTATCCACTATTTGTGCTCTTATGTCTTCACCTTTATCATCAGGTCCGACGTCATAATAGTCTGCTTTGTCATGAGTGCAGGTTGTCGGAAAGCCGTTTTCATCTTTTTTAAACAAAAAGAACTCAGCTTCAGGACCTATATTCATAACAAATCCCATTTCCTCGGCTTCTTTTATTACACGTTTGAGGTTACATCTGGGGCAGCCTTCAAACGGAGTTCCGTCTGCATTATGGATATCACAGATGATTCTTGCTACATTCCATCTTCCTTCTTTTTCTCTCCAGGGAAGAATAGCAAATGTTGAACGATCCGGATAAAAATACATATCAGATGTTTCTATACTTCTAAACCCTTTAATAGAAGAACCGTCCAGCATTAATTCATTATTTAAAATTTTGTCAATCTGTTTTGCCGGTACAGCCATATTCTTTATCATACCGTTTATATCAACAAACTGAAGACGTATAAATTTTACGTTGTTTTCTTTAATTAGCTTTTTAATTTCTTCTTTAGAAAGTTCTTTTCCTTGTTTCGGAACGTAGTTAATCATTTTTACTCCTTGTTTTATATTCGGCATTTAATCCTTCAATTAAATAATTATCATATTTTTTTTATTGTAGTGCAAATATTTTTTGATATTTTTTATCATTAAGATTTATAAAAATATATAAATCACAAATTATTATTTATAGTTTTGAAAAAATAAGCCGTTACTTTATAAAAATTTATATAAATCTAAATCCCTTATATTAATTGTCTTTATAAAAAAAGAAATGATTTATCAAAAAATATTTGTTTAAAAAAACTTTACACATACAAAAAAAAACTGCTATATTATAATCACTAAAAAGTTATGGGGACAAAAAATGCTTACAATAGACAAAGTAAAAAAAGCTGAACAGATTCTAAAAAGTGTAATAAGAAAAACTGATTTAATTTATGCAACAGGTATGTCACAAAAAAGTGATATCTACCTAAAAGCGGAAAACTTGCAAAAAACAGGTTCTTTTAAAGTAAGAGGAGCCTATGTAAAAATAGCAGGTTTGTCAGAAGAACAAAAAGAAAAAGGTATTATTGCATGTTCGGCAGGAAACCACGCACAGGGTGTTGCTTTATCTGCACAAAAAAATAATATCAAATCCACAATTTTTATACCTAGCACTGCACCAATATCAAAGATAGAAGCAACAAAAAGCTATGGTGCTCAAATACGTCTTGTAGACGGCGTATATGATGATGCATATAATGAAGCAGTAAAATATCAGCAAGAAACAGGAGCAGAGTTTATCCATCCTTTTGATGATATAGAAGTAATTTCCGGACAGGGAACAATAGCACTGGAAGTACTGGAACAGCTGCCTGAAGTAGAAGCGGTAATTGTACCAATCGGCGGCGGCGGATTAATTGCAGGTATTGCTTATACAATAAAAACCCTGAAACCCGACTGCAAAGTATACGGAGTACAAGCAGCAGGCGCAGGAAGCATGTATTACTCTATAGAACATCACCAAAGAACAGAACTGCCGGCTGTGCACACATTTGCAGACGGTACAGCCGTAAAAATGCCCGGAGAAAAAACATTTGCATTATGCGAAAAATATGTTGATAAAATTGTCACCGTCACAGATGATGAAATTGCCACTGCAATATTAACACTAATGGAAAAACAGAAACTTGTTGCAGAAGGAGCCGGTGCACTGAGCGTAGCAGCAGCAATGTTTGATAAACTTCCGATTGAAGGTAAAAAGACAGTTTGTATTGTCTCAGGCGGCAATATTGATGTAAATATTTTATCAAGAGTAATTAACAGAGGACTTCTTAAATCAGGAAGAATAGCTGATCTTACAATAGAAATGCTTGATAAACCCGGCCAGCTAAAAGAAGTATCAAGAATAATTGCTGATCTTGGAGCAAATGTTATAAGGGTACGCCATAATCAGGGCGGAGAGAATACAGATATAAATGAATGCTATTTAAAAATTTCTATGGAAACAAGAAACATGCAGCATTTGTGTGAAATAAAACATGCTCTTTGTGAAGCAGGTTATAAATTAACACATGATAAATAAAGGATAGAAAATGAAAGAAATAATATTGACAGAATCAGCACCGGCACCTATAGGTCCGTACTCGCAGGCAGTACTATGCGGAAATACCCTGTATTGTTCAGGTCAAATACCTGTTGAACCTTTAACAGGAGAGGTTATACAGGGCGGAATAGAAAAGCAAACGGAAAAATGCTGTATAAATATAGGTGAAGTACTAAAGCAGGCAGATTTTGAATATGAAGATGTAATTAAGACAACCTGTTTTCTTGCTGATATGAATGATTTTGCAGCTTTTAACAGTGTTTATGCTAAATATTTCACTTCAAAACCCGCCCGTTCCTGTGTAGCAGTAAAACAGCTGCCAAAGAATTGTCTTGTTGAAATTGAAGTTATTGCTTCAAAAGGCTAAAATTGTTCAAAAGAAACAGTAAGTTTCAGAGGACGCCTCAGACAATATCATCAGACAATATCAGGATTTGACAGGTCACAATCCGGGCTGTTTCAGACAAATTTTGGCTATGCCCGACCGTTTAATACATAAAATAAGTACAATGTATCATACTTAATATATTGTAATTATTTTTGAAAATAAATTATATTTTTTATATAATCTTTATGAAAGTAAAGAAAAGGTTAGAGATATGGCAGAAAATAAACTCCCTTCAGGTGTTGGCAAAAAGATTGTAGAAGCATTAAAAAAACAGGCTGAAATAGAAATACAACCTATACCTGACAGCCCTAAAAGCAATCCTGTTCAGGAAACTGCAAAACCGCAAATAAATACAGATAATATAATTACTGACAACATTAATCTTGATAGCAATTTTGCAGATTTTTCTCTTACGGAAGACTTGCCAGAAGAACCGGTTGATTTTACTGACAATAGTCTTGATATTGAGTTGGACGAAGCTAATCAAACCGATTTTGAACAATCATTTACACAAAATATTAATTTTGAAGAAACGGATACATCTATGTTTGAAGAAAAAGAAATGTTTAATGCACAACAGCAGGCACCGCACATAAATGCAATGCAGCAGCAGCAAAAGAATTATTCTATGCCGGCTAATGTAGCTGTACTAAAAAGATTGATTATGCAGCTTCCTCAAGGAGTTACAAAACAAACCGGAGCACAAATCATTCGGCAGACTATGGAAGCACTGGGTATTTCTATGAATAGTGTCTTAAAAGAAGCACAACAGGGGCAGGATAGTCTTACTGCCAGTGCAAAAGTATGCATGACTCAAATCGCTGAATACAAAAATAATATAAAATCTCTTGAAAAACAGGTTCAGGATTATAAAAAACAAGCAGTTGCGCTGAATGATTTGATAAGCTTGTTTGTTCTGACTGACAGACATTAATGTAATAACGAATATATAAACAGTAAAAAAGCTTTGTTGATTAACAAAGCTTTTTTATTTCTATATTTTAGACTGTTTCAAACATGATTAACAAAGCTTACCAGCTTATATCTTTTTCCATAATAACTCTTTCTGTACACCCCAAACCCAATGTTTCGTCAACAAATTGACCTGTCTCAGAATCAGAATCATCAGTTGAATCAGTTGATTTATCGGGCGGACATTTGCCTTTGACAGGAACAACATCACCATTTCTCAATATATTAAAAGCAAATACATCAACACCAATCATATTAGGATCCTTGGAACCATTTACATCTACTAGCATCATAAAACAAACTTCTCCCTTGGATGCAACCGGACAGTTAGAGTTCAATACAGGTAAATTGTAAATTGAACCGTCAGCAGCTGTAATTGTAGCTTTTGAGTTAGAAAATTTATTGCCAAAATCCGTTGCTTCATTATTTAGAGTTTGAATTGTATAAGATTTTGGGGGAACACCTACTGATGGCATTATTTTTTTATACTTGTTCATAATATCTACCACAGGATCTCCGGTAGCATAAAGTGACCACATAGGTATAGGGCCTTCTGTTCTTTTTAGAGATTTTGTTGCTGCAGATAATTCGGAATATGCTTTTAGAGCACCTGCAACATAAGCTTTTTCATCAGAAGTCTTTTTTAATGTTGGTATGGTTATAGATGCTATAACACCTATAATCATCAGCGTTACAAGAACTTCTGCAAGTGTGAATGCTTTATTTTTCATACAAATTCAATCTCCTGTGTTTTATTATTATTCATAAATAAAATCAAGTGCATGTTCACCACCATTGATAAGTTTTGCTGAACATGTGTAGCCATTGCCTGTCATATCTTTGCAATCATCAGCACCTACATGAGGAATTATGCCATCTATTGTTGCATCGAAGACAAATACATCTACGCCCATACGATTCGGCTCTTTAGCTCCATTTGTGTCTACTACAATATATCCGCATACATATACTGTAGAACCATCAGCAGCAGTTATTTCATGCTGACAGCCGCTGTACGTATGAGATGGAAACCAGTACATATTATCTGCACTCTGGAATGAAACAGGTCCATATATGTTTCCAAAATGAACTGTCGTACCATTTATCTCCCCATTACCACCGCTAATAAAATTTGAACCTGAAAGAGTTTTTATCATGTAACCGTTCGGCGGTATTCCTGAAGACTTGGCTACATTGATTTTCTTTTGTAAAAACCAAGAAAAAGGTTTATCTGTAGCCTCTCTAAATACACGAGCACCTAGATATCCTTCAGCGTTTGGGGTATCAGACGGCACTGTCCAGTAAATAGGCTGCCCATATTCTGCTTTTAAGGAAGCAAAAGCATTCGATGCTGTAGCGTAAGCTTTTTGTAATGCTGCACGATTTGCGCTCCTGTCAGCAGATTCTTTTAGCGTCGGGATAGTCAAAGCAGAAATTACGCCTATAATCATCAATGTTACAAGAACTTCTGCAAGCGTGAATGCTTTTATTTTTTGTTTATTCATGTCTTTTATTCCTTTATTTTTGAATTTTACTTTCCTACGTAAGGTTTACAAGCCTCAGCCGGCGGTTTTTTCAGCCATGGCATTTTTTTATGCCTAATTATATATGCCGTACAAGCCCATTCAGAATTTGTATCATTTTTCCCGTCGCCCATGGCATATACGCCAAAATCTCCAGTCTTTTTCTCTCCGTCGCATCTATGCCCAATTCTAAACCCCTGTATGTCAAGACCAATTGTGTTAGGCGGAGCGGAACCGTTTACATCAACCAGTGCACATCCGCCGCCGCAGCCATATCCACCGTCGTGAATCATCCATGCCATACCGTCTGCAGTCATGAAATTTGGACGAATTTCTCCACCGTTAGTGCCGTCTAGTCGATATCTGGTCCAGGACGTCTTGCTCCCTTTGGGAATAGCGACAATATTCATTGCTTTTTTATAATAATTTACAGTAGTGGAAGAGTTAAACTTCCAGTTTGAAGCATCACCGTATACAAGCTCTGCATTACTTGTTGCTGCTGCAATTTCAGACATTGCCTTTTGGGTTGCAGCTACATACTTTGCTTCATCAGCATGGTTTTTTAGTGAAGGAACTGTCAATGCAGAAATCGTACCGACTATAACAAGAGTAACTAAAACTTCAGCAAGGGTATAAGCTTTTTTGTGTAATAACTTTTTCATATAAACTATCCAATCTTTATGTTATTTTATCGGTCTTAATAAATTTTCGTCAAGATTTAAATTTCCGGACATTTATCCATTGGTTTTTTCAACCACGGCATTTTTCCGTGTTTTATCACATAACCGGTACAATCCCAGACATCACCGCCGCCTCCGGCAAAATTAGTTCCTTTTACACCACCGGGGTATACACCGTCATCTGTAATATTAAAAGCATGTATATCTATACCTGCCGTATTTGGGCCTTCATCACAGTTTATATCGACTAAAGCATGCGGCGTACCAAGATCCCCCGCAATTTCCCAGCACATACCGTCAGCAGTAACAAAAGTTCCTGATACTCTCATACTAAATTCTGCTGATTGACCGGATAATTTCAAAACTTCTGTCCCCCAGCTGTCTGGAAGTTTTACTCCACGATCTACATTCATGACTTCTTTATACCAGCTTCTGACAAGATTCGGACCGCCATTCACTTTAGATTCTTCATCAGCATATGCTTCACTGCCTGTCGCATATCCTGCCCAATCCCAGAACTCTGAATTTCCGTGCTTTGCTTCTACTCTTGCCGTTGCATCTGATATTGCATTAAATGCTTTTTGGGTTAAAGATACAAATTTTCTTTCTTCTGCATCACTTTTTAAAGTAGGAATAGTTATTGCCGCAATAACCCCGATAATCATCAGGGTCAAAAGAGTTTCTGCCAGGGTATATGCTTTTCTTTTTGATATTTTCATAAAATGTCCTTTCAGCAGTATTATCCTGCGTTTAGTGATGAAAAAAGTACATTTGTTTTTTCATTGATTTCATCTCTGTATTGCATAATCGTACTAACTTCTAGTCCCAATTGCTCTTTAACAAGAGATTCATCGAACAAATCAGGTTCCTCATGCGAAATTTTATTTGCAATATAAGCAAGAGTGCTAACCTGCGGCATTGATGATGACAAAGGGTCATGATGGTATTTTATACAATTCGCAAGCAGTACAGAGAGTTTCCATTTCTTTGCAAGCAAAAATCCCATATCTGCATGGTTTGTTTCAAACAATTCATTTTCTGCTTCTATAACATCTGTACCATTTTTAACTGCGGTTTTTACTTTTTGATACAGCATTGTATCGACGATATTCAGTAAAATTTTACCTATATCATGTAAAAATCCGATTGTAAAAGCATCTCCCGTATCTACAATACCGGTTTTTTCCGCCAGATATTCACAGGCAACTGCACATCTTAAGGAATGTTTCCACATATCACGTCCGCCCTGTGATGTCAGCATAGGCTTCATTGCTACCGCAATGATAATATTTCTTGTTTGTGTCATTCCAAGAAGAGCAAGAGCTTTGCCTACGGATGTTATCTCCTGAGCGAATCCGTAATATGCAGAATTGACAAGCTTAAGCACCTGAGAAGTCAATGCCTGATCGTAAGCCATAATCTCTGACAGTTCTTTTGTTCCTGATGTGTCATCTTTTATAATACCGAGCGCCTTAACTATAACGTTAGGCATTGCCGGAATTTCTTTTATTTGTTCTAATACCTGTTGTGCGTCCATATTTTATACCTGTAAATGTTTCTTAATTGATAGTAAACTTCCCCCGGCACCAAAGCCGACTGCAATAATAAATAATACCAAAATTACAGTATTATTGGCCAGTACTGGAGCCGGCACCATGAAAAATTCATGTACTTTTAAAAGCCCGCTGTGTACTGCATTTAGTGGTAACAAAGAAATCCAAGCGCCTAAAAATCCATATATTGCACCCTGAAGTATCAGAGGAATTTTAATATACCAGTTGCTTACACCCATTAGACGCATTATTTCTATCTCTTCTTTGCGTGATTGTATTACCAACTGTATTGTATTATTTATTATAGTTATTGTCAAAATTGCAGTAAGTATCACAACTACTACAGTAATTGTATGTACAACATTGTTAAACATCTGCATTTTCTTTGCTATGTCTTTTGCGTAGTTAAGATCTTCTACTCCGTTATAGGTCTTGATTTTATTAAAGACCATCGTAATATTTTCCGGCTTATCAACCTTTACATGCAGTGTATCGGGCAGAGGGTTTTCCATATTGGGAACATCAAATTCTCTTTTTAAATCAGCCCAAGATTTTTCTTTCGGAATAATTTTAACCCGTTCTACATGTTCAAGCCCTCTTATTTCCTGCGCAACTGTTTCTGTTTTTGCATCAGATTTGATATAAACAGAAATTTCAAGAGCATTGCCAAGTTCATGTACAAAAGAATTAAGAGAAAGCGTAAACCTGAATAAACTGCCGAATATTGTCAAAATTGCAGCCATCGTCGTTATTATAGCAAGATTTATCCAGCCTGTTCTTTTTATCCCGTATATTGTTTCAAGCGAAATTCTGTAAACAATACGCAGCTCTTTAAGCCAATCCTTCGGGATGTGGGCTTTTACCTTCTTTTTTATATATGCTTTTGCTGATTCATCACTCATAATTTGTTCTCATTTTTGATTTTATATTAAAATCCGTTTAAAAAAATCAATTATTCATAGGTACCGGCTTGAACATCTCTTATTATCTGACCGTTTTCCAGCGTCAGTACTCTCTTTCTAAAATAATCAACCATTGCATGGTCATGAGTAGAAACCAATACTGTAATACCTTTTTGATTTACCTGTTCCAGTATTTGCATAATTTCCATGGAGTTTTTAGGATCGAGATTTCCGGTGGGTTCATCCGCTATCAAAAGAGGAGGCCCGTTTACAATAGCACGTGCAATAGATACTCTCTGCTGCTCACCGCCTGAAAGCTCAGAAGCTTTTGCTTTCATTTTATCGTACAACCCTACAACTTTTAGTGCACCTGATACTCTTGCTTCTATTTCCTTTGAACTCATACCGAGTGTTCTTATTACATATGCACAGTTGTCATAAACACTCTGATTCATAAGCAATTTATAATCCTGAAAAACAATCCCCATACATCTTCTCAGATTAGGAACTTTTTCTGACGGAAGGTTTGCAATATTTATTCCTCCTATCATAACACTTCCGGAGGTAGGTGTTTCTTCTTTATATAAAAGTTTCATAAGAGTAGATTTACCAGCTCCTGATGATCCGGTAATAAAAACAAACTCGCCTGACATAATATCAAGATTGATATTTCTCAGTGCATAATTATTCTTATATTTTTTAGTAACACCTCTTAATTGAATCATTTTATTTTACCAAATTTTCGTGTATTGCTTCTATTATAACCCGAATCAAAAACAATGGCAAAGCCGGGAAAATTCTTTTGAATCGCGAAGGTTCTTTTACTGTGCGGTAAAGCCACTCTAACCCCATTGTCCGATAGATTTTGGGTGCTCTTTTTACCATACCCGACCAAACATCGAAACTGCCTCCAACTCCGATAAAAATCGTATTCGGCATAAAAGGTTTTATTTTTGCAATAAAAAGCTCCTGTTTTGGTGCACCAAGAGCTACAAATACAACCCTCGGAGATATTGCTTTTAGCTCTTCCGTAATAATTTTTTCCTGTTCATCATCAAAATATCCGTTTCTTATATAAGTTATATTCAGGTTTTTATGTTTATTTTGAAGATTCTCTACAACTTTTTGAATTACATCTTCTTTTGCGCCGAAAAGTCCAACACTAAAACCTTCGAGTTCACAGATATTTATCAATTTTTTAGAAAATTCTATTCCCGGAATATTTTCCTGCTCAATACCTTTTATTTTTAAGGCTAGTTTTATACCGACTCCATCCGGTATTGTCAAATCAGCATTGTTTAAAACTGAAGCAAACTCTTTATTTTTATTTCCGATAGCTATCATCTCAGGGTTTATTGTAACAATATGCATGCCTGTATTTTCTTTTAAACAGTTATGTACATATTGAAGAGCTTCTTCAAAAGTAAATAAATTCACCCCAAAACCCAGAACTGGCTCTTTTTTTCTATATAAACGTTCCATAGTATATTTAATTATATAAAGGAGCTTTTTATTTATCAAGTCAAACAAAATACGGATTAAGTGTTTGAAATATAAAATTCGCTTCGACAAATTAGCATCCATTTAATTGATTGAATTATTAGAAAAATTTTAATAGAATATTTATTATGGAGAATCTTTCAGAAAAAATTAACACGCTGCAAAAAAACTTTTATGATTTAAACAGTTTGTTTGAATTGAGCATTATTGCTACACAGGCAGATTCAATTGAAGATTTAATTGAAAAAGTTAGCACATTTGTAAAACAAGCGCTGGGTATAGAAAATGTAAGATTTTTTATAAACCATGACAGAGTGTATTACATGGTCGCAAACCAGAATTCTGACGACCATGAATTTTTTCAATTTGAAAATGATGAAGAAGGATTCTGGGAGGTTTTAAACAAAAATGAATTTATAAAAGTTGCTGATGACAACAATAACCCCATATATAAATCCTTCTGGGAAAAATATGATTTGCAGAATCTTAACAGCTGTTATTTTAAACTTTTTCAAAAAGATTCAATACCTTATTTTATTTGTTCTATCGGTCCAAAAATAGACAGAATCCCTTTTAATACTCAGGATTTAATGTATTTAAACAAAGTTTTTAACTATATCGGGCCTATACTTATTAAATATATTAAAAGGCGTGAGCAGGAAAATGACCTTAAAAAGCTGCAAAAATCCTTGCATAATATTTCTATTTTGTACAATATTTCTCAGGCAGTTAACTTCATTGATGACCTGAAAAGATTGCTGAGAGTAATTTTAAATAAAGCACTGGAAACAATTGATGCAGAAAAAGGCTCTTTGATGCTGTACAATTTTGCAGAAAATGTTTTGCAGACAAAAGTTGTATACGGACTTTCTGACAAGAATCTTGAAACAGAAATTAACAACGGACTGGTTGAATGCTCCAAGATAAAAGTAGGAGAAGGTATTGCCGGTACGGTATTTGTAGAAAAGAAATCTATTATCTCTAACCTCGGACAAAATGACCCTAGATTTATAGATAATGGTCAGGAATTGAGTGTAAATTCTCTTTTATGTGTACCATTGATTGCAAAAGGTGAGCCTATAGGTGTTATAAATATTACAAATAAAAAGAACGGCAAACTTTTCAACAAACAAGATTTAGAATTTATTGAAGCACTTGCAAATCAGGCTGCGATTGCTATTGACAACGCAAAACTTTACGAACTTGCAACAAAGGATGGTCTTACAAAACTATATATTTACAGACACTTCTATACACTTTTAGAAAATGAAATCAAACGTTCATCACGATATAATCATGAAATGACATTACTGATGATGGATATTGATAATTTCAAGAGTGTAAACGATACTTACGGTCACCCTGTTGGAGATCAGGTACTGAGAGAAATAGCAAGCTGTATACAACAGACAATCAGAAAAATTGATATTGCCTCCAGATATGGTGGTGAAGAATTTACTGTTATTCTTCCAGAAACTAATATTCAGGATTCAAAAATTATTGCAGAGAGAATCAGAAAAAATATCAGCCAGATAAAAATTAACGTAAAAGATGATATAAATATATGTCCGACTGTAAGTATCGGTATGAGCGAATACCCGTCATGTGCGTTGGACGAACAGACTCTTATAGAGCTTGCTGATGTTGCTTTATATAATGCGAAAAATAATGGCAAAAACTGCATTTGTGAGTACAATCCAAATACCGGATGTACATTGATTCCCCGCGGCGAATAACATAAAAGCCAGAAACAGATATATTACAGCTATGATGAAGGTTTTAGGCAGAAAATATCATTATATTCTTGTATATGTTATTTCAAAAACAAGATAAAATATGCGGTCTGGATTTAAAGAGTTAACCACGATAAAATATAAATATGAAAAAAGTATTGATAATATTACCCAACAGCATCGGTGGCACACTTGTTATGAAGGGTTTCAAGCAAGGCTTTAAATCAAACGGTTGTTTTGTACTGGAAAAAGACTTGCGAGAATTAACAATTGAAAATATAAAACAATTTAATCCTGATATTATATTTGGATATGATTACGGTTTTTTGTTTGGTGATGATAAGGAATTATCAGAATATATTATTGCTAATAAAGACCGTTACAAACTTATTCATTATTTTGCAGATGAACCTCAAAATAAATTTGCATTTGTAAATAAACCTTATTTATACGAAAAATTCAAAACAATTGGAGCAATATCTTATATATGGGATAAGGATTTTGTGCAGGATTTGCCTTTTTGTTCCTATTTACCTCTTGCTGTAAATTATAAAGCATATAGACCTCAAGAATCGTCGCATTATGATATTTCACTGGTTTTAAGACCTGTTACAGAAAAACGCCAAAAAATTGTATCAGCGCTTATAAAAACATTTGGAAGCAAAGTAAATATCTTTTGTTACGAAAAACATTTTCTTCAGGGTTTAGATGACATAAAAAATAAACATTTGCTTAATGAAAAAGAGCTTGACATATACAAGAATGCATATAAAGGTTTCCCAAAAACAGAACAAGATCTTGCAAATATATATTTTAACTCAACCGTAAATATAAATATCACACAGCAAGGTACATCAGGTATGAACTATCGTGTTTTTGAAGTTCTGGCTTCAAGGGGCTTCCTGCTGACTGACGCAATGGAAGATATCGAACGAAATTTTGTTATTTCAAAAGAACTGGAAGTGTACAATAATATTGATGATTTGCTGGACAAAACCTCTTTTTATTTGAAACATCCGCAAATCGCACAAAAAATTGCAATTATTGGTTATACTGATGTAATAAAAAGCCACAGCTATACAGCCCGTGCAAGAAAAATTCTCGAAGATTTAAAATAAATTGGTCTCTATTTCAGATAATCACTAAATTTTTTCTTATGAATAGTATATCCGCAGCCTTTGTGCATTTCTGCAGGATAATTAATTTTTGGCAAAGGATATCTTTTACACATTGCAAGACGTTTATCATAAACAGAACAAAGTCCTTCTTTTGTTACATATTTGCATGCAAAAATAAGATTACCTTTATCATCCCTGCCTTTTATATAGAACCTTTTGTAAGCTGGATACAAAAACTGCATGATTTTAAATTCTTTGGGTGTATAAGTATCAAAACTGTACATGTAATTGCAGCATTTACCGCATTTTTTGCACGAGCCTGTAATTTCATACTCTATTTTTTCCGGTACAAAGTAGGAAAGAATTTCATAATAAATTGATTGAAAAAAATCTATCATAAGAAAATTTTATCACGTATTAATTTTCCGAGTATTAATTATTTCCGACAAAGATTCGAGCTAAAGACTCTGCCGAATAAAAGCAACTAAATGTTGCTTTTATGAGAGGGCTAAGTGAGATACGAAGCATCTCCGTGCAAAGGACTCCGTGCGTAAGGTGCCTGTGGCACGTTTCGCATGGAAGTATGCTAAGTCAAAAGCGAAGCTTTTGCGTGCAGTATAAAGATTAACAACGCCGTACGCATCAGGATACCCTCGGGTACAAGCGAGGCCACACTCAGATACTTATACAAACAAAGATGAATCAAACAAATGTAATATTACACCCGAAATAGGCTATATTGTTAACAAATATTACGCAAATTAAAATCATGCAAACCATGATGGGAAGCGCATCTTCATGATTGTAAAAAAAACGTTACGTTTTTATTTTCAAAAACAGCTTCACAAATGCTTTTTGCAATGCTTTAATAAAAGTATTAAAATTGATAATTTGATTGGGAGGAGATTTGGACGATTTCCAAATCTAAAAGCCGGTATTTATCCGGCTTTTTTATTTTTTATTATATTGTATGTTCTTACTAACTATATGTATAAAGGTTTTACTTTTTCTCTACCATAATTAAAACCTGTCTATATTATTATTGCGTGTATTCAAAAATCTTTACACAAGTCTCAAAATTATATTTGTTCATGTTTAAATTAAATTATGGTTGCCCCTACAAAAACAAGAAAGGTCATTTATGCGTATAAACAAAGTAACACCGTCTTTTAAAGGGTTTATTTATTCACCGGATGATAAAGTTGCTGTTAATACAAAATATATAACATCTATGCATGAAGAAGAAACATGGGACGGAAAAAACACTATAATTTTTACAACTGATAAAGTATACAACAAAATGAACAATGTTCCTTTAGAACAGGTTCTAAGAGCATATTCCAGAGCTTCTGCAAATGAAACATACTATGTAAATGTGAATGATTTTGCTAAAAAAGATAATGACAAAAAGCCTTATTCTATATAAGAATAAGGCTTTTTATGCTTTTTGTCTATGTGTTATGCTTTTACAACGTCTTTGTAAGAGCCTTTGAATTTGTCTTCATAAGCTGTATGTAAAAGTTCGTGGGCCTTGTGAGAACCCGGTGCTTCCAGATATTCTGCATAGAGCTTTTTAATATCCGGATTGTCATTTGAACGTCTGTATTGAAGTTCTGAGTCTTCTTTATACAATCCTTGAGCTCTCTTTTCTTTGATATGAGTATCATCACAGCTTCTCGGTTGTCCGCCGCCGTTTATACATCCGCCCGGACACGCCATAACTTCGAGCATATGGAAATCGGCTGTGCCATTTTTAATTTCCTGCAAAGATTTTTCAGCTTCTTTTAATGTAGAAACAACTCTCACTTTTACTTTTGTACCTTTGATATCGATTTCAACATCTTTGCAGCGGTGATTTTTATCTACACCTCTCATACCTTTGATATCAAGGTCTGATAAAGGTTCACCGGTTACAAATTCATAAGCTGTTCTGACAGCAGCTTCTGCTACACCGCCTGATGCGCCAAAAATTGTGCCTGCACCTGTGTATTGAGCAAACGGGGAATCACCTTCAACCGGTTCAAGAGATTTGAAATCAATACCCGCGCTTTTTATCATTTTAGCAAGTTCCTGAGTTGTAAGAACATAATCTGTTTCATATTTGCCGTCTTTTTGTAACTGTTCGCGTTTTGCTTCAGCTTTTTTAGCTGTACAAGGCATTATAGAGACAATGTTCAGATTTTCAGGTGTAAATCCTTCAAAATATTTTGGAACAAGTTCTCTAAGTACCATTGATAACATACCCTGAGGAGATTTGCAGCTTGATAAATGATTGAGCATATCAGGATGCTGAAGTTCGAGATATCTTACCCAAGCAGGACAGCAGGAAGTAAACAGCGGCAGATTTTCGCCTTTGCTTACCCTTTCGACAAACTCATGAGCCTCTTCCATAATTGTAAGGTCAGCAGAGAAGTTTGTATCAAATACTAAATCAAAGCCGATTTCTTTGAGGGCAGCATTTATTAAACCGATTGTATTTGCACCGGGTTCAAGTCCGAATTCTTCACCTATTGCAACACGTACTGACGGTGCAATTTGTGCTGCTACTTTTTTATTCGGATCCGTAATAAGCGACCATACAGGGTTCACTTCGTTTTTGATTGTCAGAGCGCCTGTCGGGCAAACGGCCTGACACTGACCGCAGAATACACAGTCCACACTGCCTAACGGTTTTCCTGCAATAGGCTGTACAACCGTTTTTGAGCCTCTGTTCGCAAAGCCTAAAACTGCATGTCCCTGAAATTCAGCACACGCTCTTACGCAAGCACCGCAGAGTATACATTTGTTCGGGTCACGTACGATAGACGGGTTGGAATCGTCAATCGGAAGATATCTGTCTTTTCTTAATTGTACGTATTTAGAGACATCTTTGATTCCGTATTCTTCTGCATACTGCTGGAGTTCGCATTTACCTGATTTGTCGCATGTTGTACATTCTCTGTCGTGGTTTGCAAGTAAAAGCTCCAGAACTGTTTTTCTGATTCTTCTTGTACGTTCTGTATTTGTTTTTACTTTGATATTAGCTTCAGGCGGCATTGTGCAGGAGGAATTGATTATTGTTCTGCCGTTAGGGTATTCAACCTCAACAACGCACATTCTGCAGGCACCGTACTGTGTTAAATCCGGTCTGTAGCAGAAAGTGGGAACATTAAATCCTGCTTTTCTGATTACTTCAAGTAGGTTGGGTTCATCTGTGAACTCTACCTCTTTGCCGTTTATTATAAGTGTTTTTTTATCGCTCATTAGTATATAACCTTTCTTTTTTGTCTTTATATGACTTTTTTAAAAGACTGTAAAATCAAAATCTTGTCTCATTTCGAACTTGTTTCGGATTCTCCGGCGCAGCCGGCCAAGATTTATTTTTGTTTAATCGCCTTGAAAGGACATGCATTCATACAGGCGCCGCATTTGATACATTTCGATTGATCAATATGGTGCGGATTGCGTACGCTGCCTTCAATTGCACCTACAGGACAATTTCTTGCACATTTCGTACAGCCTTTGCACAATTCTGCATCAATTTCAAATGTTTTCATTGCTTCGCAAACACCTGCAGGACATTTTTTGTCTTTGATGTGAGCAATGTACTCGTCTTTAAAATATTTTAATGTAGAAAGAACAGGATTCGGTGCTGTTTTTCCGAGTCCGCAAAGCGAGCCGTCTTTTACTGCAGTTGCAAGTTCTTGAAGTGTTTCAATATCCTGCATTTCACCTTTGCCTTTTACAATTCTTTCTAATATTTTTAACATATTTTTTGTACCTTCGCGGCAGGGTACGCACTTGCCGCAGGATTCGTTTTGGGTAAAGTTCATAAAGAACCTTGCAACTTCAACAATACAGGTGTCTTCATTCATTACAACAAGACCGCCTGAACCGACCATTGCACCTGCTGCAATAAGGTTGTCGTAATCCATAGGCAAATCAAGATGCTCTTCTGTCAAACATCCGCCAGAAGGGCCTCCGATTTGTACGGCTTTGAACTTTTTGCCGCCTCTTATACCGCCGCCTATGTCAAATACGATTTCTCTTAAGGTTGTACCCATAGGCACCTCAATAAGACCGGTGTTATTTACTTCACCTGTTAAGGCAAATGTTTTTGTACCTTTAGATTTTTCAGTACCCATTGAGCTGAACCAGTCAGCACCTTTTAAGATAATCGGTGCAACATTGGCAAGAGTTTCTACGTTATTTATCAATGTTGGTCTGCCAAACAAACCTTTGTTCGCAGGAAACGGCGGTTTTGGCCTTGGCATACCTCTTTCACCTTCGATAGAAGCCATAAGAGCTGTTTCTTCGCCGCAAACAAATGCTCCGGCACCTTCTTTTATGTGGATTTCAAAATTAAAATCGGAACCCATTATATTTTTGCCTAAAAAGCCTCTTTTTTCGGCTTCTGCAATAGCAACTCTTAAACGATGAATTGCAAGAGGATATTCAGCTCTTACATAGATATAAGCTTCGTCAGCACCTATTGCATAACCGGCAATAGCCATACCTTCAAGCAGTTTGTGCGGGTCACCTTCCATAACGCTTCTGTCCATAAATGCACCCGGGTCGCCTTCGTCTCCGTTACATACAACATAGCTTTTTCCGCCTTTGTTTGCTGCTGTGAATTTCCATTTCATACCAGTTGGGAATCCGCCGCCGCCTCTGCCTCTGAGGCCGGATTTTGTGATTTCGTCAATTACCCAGTCAGGGTCGGATTTTTCAAGTACTTTGTGCAATGCCTGATAAGCCCCTACGGCGAGTGCTTCATCTAAAGACTCGGCATTTATTTCGCCGCAGTTTGCAAGAGTTGTTCTTGTTTGTTTTGCATAGAAGTTTATTTCTTCATTTTTAAAGACATGCTGCTGTGTTTTAGGGTCAACATACAATAGTCTTTCTACGGGCTTGCCTTCTTTAAGATGGCTTTCAACGATTTCTTCAACGTCTTCTACATGTACCTTTACATAAGTAATATCTAAATCAGGGATTACAACAAGAACACCCTGTTCGCAAAAACCATGGCAGCCTGTCGGGACAATCGTAACTTTGTCCTGATGAGTCATAGGGCGGACATCTGCGCCAAGTTCTTTAAATTTTTCAATAACTTTTAAAGAACCATTTGCAACACAGCCGGTACCTGCACATACAAGAACTCTTAAACCCTGAGCTTTAATCTGCTCTTTTACTCTTTCCTGTTCTTTTTTTATATCAATTAATGTTGTTGTCATAATTAATTACCCTCTTTTTCCTCTTTCATAATCGTTTCGATAACGATTTTTATGGCATCTGCTGTCATTTGCGGATAAACTTTTCCGTTAACAACAACAACGGGAGCCAGTCCGCATGCACCTAAGCAGCTTACTGTTTCCAGTGAAAAAAGGCTGTCTTCTGTCGTAAATTTGCCGTCGGTAAGATTCAGACATTGTTTGATTGCGTTCAATACAGGCATAGAGCCTCTAACGTGGCAGGCTGTACCATCGCATACTTTGATTTCATATTTGCCTTTCGGCTGTAAACTAAACTGGGCATAGAATGTAGCTACACCATATACTGTTGCCGGCGAGAGCCCTTCTATTTTTGTTCCGATATATGTCATTATATCTAACGGCAGATAGCGGAAAACCTCTTGAACTTTTTGTAAAATTGCAATTAAATTGGATTTTTTATACTCGTAAGCAGCTAATATTTCATCAACTTTAGAGTAATCAATTCCGGCTTGCGTCTGTTGACTCATCTAATCTTTCTCCTTTGCACAAGATTTTTAGACCAATATCGTGAATATAATCACTATTACAATTGACATTTTACTTAATAATCACTATTAAATCAAGCTTTTTTTGGTGGGATTTCTACAGCAGATTCCGTCAAAAAATTTTAAAACCTCGTCCTACTCTGCACTCTGCCGAACACAACGATTAAGTATCGTTTTATGAGAGGGAAATGACGTTAAAAAGAACTCCGTGCAAAAGGCGCCTGTGGCACGTTTCGCATTGAGACTCTGCCGAATAAAAGCAACTAAATGTTGCTTTTATGAGAGGTGCTAAGTCAAAAGCGAAGCTTTTGCGTGCAGTATATAAATTACCACAATCCCTACGTCTCAGGATTCCATCGGGTACAAGCGAGTGCGCCTCAGACATTATATACATTGATAATATTTATTATGCGATTATTTTTTTATTTTATATATTTTAAATTCGGATGGCTTTAATTCGCCAAAATGCAACGATGTTTCGTGAGATTCAAATTTTATCTCTTCAAAAGCGCATTCTTCATCTATTTCCGACTCTTTATAAACATATTCGGCAACTATTGTATAGTCACAGGGAAGATTAATTGTTTTGTCATATACAGACTGACCTTCTTTTATGTATGTATTTGAATACCCGTCATCTTGAGCTTCTGTGATTTTTTCTGTAGGAGCATTATAGTTTGCTGCTATAAGCAGAGATTCTTTCAAAGGATTTTTTGATATCATCCAGCTTGTAAAGCCATCGTCATCCTGTGTAATAATTTCTGCTTCGCCTTCTCTTGTCAGCACACTTTCAAGAGCAAGTTTATTAATTGCATTAAATTTATTAAAGAATTTTTGATTATTTTCTCTTGGCATTGAAATTTCTGAGCCTATTACCCGTTCTATTCCTTTTTTGGTAAATGATTCGTCTCCGTCTATAAACATAACCGGTCTTTGTGCGTTTTTTCCGCCCGGTAAAAATTTGTATTTAAACCATTTAAACATTGCGCCATCTTCGCCCAATTGCCCCGGATACTGGTCTATTGCACGAAATTCGCCGTCTTGATTATTGTAACTTTTTAATATTGACAGATTTCCTGTTTTTGCATCTGTATTTTCAGTATTGTATTGTTCCAAATCTCTGTTATCCGAGACAATTGCATGAGGCGTTTTACTGAACTGTGAGATTATGTCATTTCCCCATAGAATGTCAAATGCCATATCTTTGTGATACTCTTTATAGAATTTATCCCAGAGCATATACTCAGCAAGCGTGGCAAAATGGCTTACCTGCTCTTTTAGTGCTTTATTAGCCAACCCGAGTACATATCTGGGTGCTCTGTAGCTTATTGGCTTTCCTTCTTTTTCCGATACATTGTCCACAATATGGTCAATATGATCCACCCTGAAACCGTCAAAATTGTAATCTTTTTGAAGTTTCTTAAGGTATTCGATATACACATCTATGACATGCTGGTTGTATTCACCCGATTCCAGATAAACAAAATAGTATGGAGTCTGGCAGTCAAGATTTGCAAAATCCGTAACATCTTCATCTTTGTAGTCATAGTGTTTAAATACAGGGTAGTCGCCTGTTTCAGCCATTCTGTCAAACACCGGGGTTCCGGCAGAACACCATGCACCGCCTGGTGCGGGCCATAGGCCTTCTTTTATTAGTTCTTGAATTGTCTCGCCCTGTTTTTTAATATCATTCTCTTCTGTTTTATCAGCAGGATTAAAATCATTTATCTTTGCAATAATATCACGTGCTCTTTTATGGATATTTATCTGCTCCTGCTTTGTCATCATGAAGTCGGAAAATTCTTTTTTCTTAGGCTGTATAATTTCTTCAAATCGGTCATAAACAGACTGATAATGTTCAGCAAGATCGCTTGAACCTTTTTTCAGAGTTGCTTTGTATATATCTCTGACTATTTCCACATCTTCGGAGTCAAAATCATCTTTTAGCTGTTCTGCTGCAATATCAGCTTCTTTTTCAATCTTTGAAATAAGACCGTTTACATCAAACCACCTTGCAATAGAAGGGTCTGCAAGCACCATTTTTGAGAATCTTCCTGTCTGAGGAAGTACATCATAAATAACGCAGTGTCCGGCAAGCTGAGCTAGTTTTACAAACAGCTGCACCTGCTGTTTTGTGTCCAGTCCGATATTTTTTGTTATTTCTTTATCCTCAAGGTTAGGACTTACTTCTGTGCTTGTAGGCAAATATGCACAGCCAAATTCTCTCGGGTGAAAAGGTATCAGATAAACAGTTGTTGAAAGTACACCTTTATCCGGCAATCCCGAAGGCAAAATCAAAATCTGCCTGAGCCAGTCAATGAGTTTGCCTGTTTCCTGTGTTTCGTTACCGTTTCCGAGTCCTGCAAGGTTTATGAGTTTTATATTGTGCTGTTCTTTTTTTATCCAGTCTCCATTTTTAAAACCGGCTCTTTGGGCAGGTGAAATATTTGTATTTTCAAAGTTAAAAACACCTTTTTCAATATCAAAAACATTGTTTTTTGACCATTTAATTTCAAGACCAAATAAAACCTCTGCAGGAGACAGATCTTTCAGAGCTTTGATATATGAATAAGGCAGATAGCCGTTTTTCTCTACAAGATTTTTAAGGTATTCTTTTCTGTCTTCTGATATTAAATCAAATTCATAGAATTTTTTTAGTTTTTTATATGATTCGTTAATTTGTTTGTCAAAATTCTCTTCATTAGTTTTATTTTGACCGAAATTTTTCAGAAAAGAAAACATGATAACCTCCTGCCTGTATAAACTCTTGCGCAAATCATAACATAATCCGCACATAGAATAAATACATCAGGTGGTGTTAATATACTGTATTTTAGCATTTCATATCGTCAACTGACTCCGGGTATGTCTTGGATTATTGGCGTTCGTAAGGTTTGGTATTCCGTTTCGAAATTTTATTCTAAAATTTCTTCACTTCAACAACCTTACTCACATGGGCACTCGCTCGGCTTTTTAGCCTCGACTCCGTGCCCGCTCAAAATCCGCAAAAAAAAAGGGAATTCTTAATGAATTCCCGTCGAATCTTTTTTGATTCCTCGTGTTGTGTAGTAAGTAAGTGTAAGTGTGTAGGTTAGTGTGGTAGGTCAGTGTATGTTTATGTGTTTAAAAAATTATTTCTCTCTTT
>CALUVO010000090.1 GCA_944324245.1 Candidatus Gastranaerophilales bacterium
ATTTTTATACACAGTACAGAGAAGATGCAGCAACAAACAAAGATAATTGTATACAAAATGACCTGACCGCATACAAATATCTTTGTACAACAGATGAGTATAAGAATATCTCACAGAAACTCAAAACGGCTACTATAAACCACATACTGGGCGGTGCTATACACTACTGGCGTTATGCAGCAAGCGAGGTTCAGAAACAAAGATACAAGAAAGATATAGAAGAGTTTTTGGAATATGTAAAAGGTCAGTTTGGGGTATTGGAATTGACTAAGATGTCTAATTACCTGAAACTAAAGCATTTATTATTTAAATACAGACACAAAAAGTTATTTGACATGTTTGACATCAGAACGACAGATACAGAAAAGACTTATGTTCTGTTCGGGAATAAGTTTAGAGTGAAGAGAAGGACTAAGGTGTTGAGAGAAAAATTGTTAAAAGAAGGGATATTTGAAAAAGTAGATTTTGAAAAAAGAATTATAAATATTGTAATGATACTTGATGAACAATATTTCTATTGTACAGCGGTTGCGTTAATTTCAATGAAAAAGAATAAAAACAAGAGCAATATTTATAGAATTTACTTATGTCACAATAATCTTACTGAAAAGCAGATAGAATACTTGGAAAGTTTCAAAAATACATATTTCGATATTATTTTTATTGATACAACAAAATACAAAGAAAAATATAAAAATTTATCGAAATTTAATCATGTAACAACAACAGCGCTTATAAAATTTGACATTCCTAATATATTGGAAAATTTAGATAAAGTTCTATATTTGGATGTTGATATAATAGCCAATAAAGATATAACAGATATATATAACACAACTATATCGGATTATTATTTAGCCGCAACAAGAGAGATTATTCCTGAAAAAAAATGCTGGAATAAAGATGTGGGAACAAAATATTATTTTAATTCAGGAGTAATGTTGTTAAATTTAAAAAAAATGAGAACAACTAATCTTTCGAAAAAAATGATAGAAAAAAAACAAAAACAACCTTCAAACTGGAAATGTCAAGATCAACATGTATTTAATTGGGCTGTTAATGATAATTTTAAACAATTGCCGATTACTTGTAATAATATGGCTTTTTTATATCAGAAATGCAATATAACGATAAGAGAAATAAATGATTTTTATAATACGGATTTTAAAAATATTTCAGATTTATTAAAAAAAACATATATTATTCACTTTTGTGGAGACGGCAAACCTTGGGTTTATTATATACCAAGATATTCAAGACTTTGTAAAAAGTATAGTAAATATTTTAAATACTCTGTGCGTCAAAAGCTAAAAAGATATTTAGATATAAACAGACCGTTAGAAAATATTTTTTCAATTCGCAATTCCTATAGTAAATCACACAAAGTGATAACACTCATAGGAATAAAACTAAAAATTAAAAGAAATATAAGGAGTAATTAATAAATATGCCGGAAATTTCAATAATCATACCTGTATATAACTCAGAAAAATATCTGGAAAAATGTCTGGAATCTATGAAAAATCAGACATTTAAAGATATTGAAGTTATCTGTATAAATGACGGATCAACAGATAAATCTTTGCAGATACTGGAATCTTTTGTAGAACACGACAACCGAATTGTTATTTTGAATCAAAAAAATCATGGTGTTGCAGCAGCACGCAACAACGGACTGTATCACGCTACTGGGAAATATATCATGTTCTGTGACAGCGATGACTTTTATGAGCCGAATATGTGTGAAGTTATGCTGAAAACAATGTTAGATAATAAGTTGGACATAGTAAAATGTTCTACGAATGTTTTTATTGAAGATAAGAGTAATAGAAATATTAATTTAATTCAGAATTATCAAGATGGATTAAATAAAACAGGTATATTTTCATTAAATGACTGTAATAATAAATTGTTATTCGGGCACGATATATGGAATAAAATATTTAAAAAATCAATTATAGATAATTATTATATTTTATTTCCCGAAAAAACCTGGTGTGAAGATAGAGCCTTTATTATGAAATATTTAGCTGTATCGGGAAAGGCTCAAATAATAGCAGATAAACTATACAATTATAGACTTTCTAATAATAGTCTATGTGAAAATTTAGAAAATAATAATATAAAAAATTTTTATGATTCAGTATTGGTGATGAAGGATGTAAAAGAATTTTATAATAAATATAATCTTCTAGAAAAAAATAAAGATTTTTTTATAAATAAAATTAATTTTTCTATTACCGTATATTATAAATCATTTGATAATTTACATAAAAAAGATTTTGTAGAAAAACATAAAAAATTAATAGATGACATTAAACTGGATGAAATAATTTTGCAGAAATATCCGATTATAGCCGCATTAAATAATAAAGGAGTTAAGTATACTATGAATTTATTGGAAAACAAAGACAATGTAAATGTGTTGCAAAATTTATTTTCTTTAAAGAACAAGAACAAGCATAAAGTCTTAAGGATTGCTGGTATAAAAATAAAATTAAAACATCCTAAATTTAAATCAGAAAAAATAACTGAACAAGAGAATCATCAATTAAATACTTTGCAAAAAATATATAGACAAAATGATGAACTTTTTAAGGGTATGATTTTCAATAATTTAATTCAAAATAAAGATTGGGTTAAGAATAAAGATTTTATCCCGACAAAAGGTGCAGCAACTTATTCATTTTTATATATTTTGCTACTTATTTTAGATAAAATACAACCACAAAATATCCTTGAGTTCGGACTTGGGCAAACAACAAAACTTACCGCGCAATATGCAAAATTTAAAAATCCAAATTGTAATCTTCAAACTATTGACCACGATGAAAATTGGATAAATATAATGAAAGAGGAGCTGCCGGAAGCTGAAAATATAAATATTA
>CALUVO010000091.1 GCA_944324245.1 Candidatus Gastranaerophilales bacterium
ACTTTTCAGTGATGATAGGTCTTTTAATGATGTCGTACAATCTTTCCGTATTGTTTTTCATGCTGCTCATTATTTAGACAACCTTTCAGTAATTTCTTTTATTGCTGCTTCTGTAATAATTACATTATCTGCTTCTAACAAATCTTTTACATTCAAGTTAGAAGGTAAAATAATTCTTACGTTCGGTAAATTTCTTGCACTGAGTTCAAGGTAAGCATTTTCTGCTGCTTTAACATCAGCAATAATTAAAATTTTACCTTCAACTTTAAGAGCTTTAAGAGTTTCTGCCATCAATTTTGTTTTAGGTTCATTGATTTCAGAAAAATCTTTAACTAAAACAGTATTGTCAATTCTTGCTGACAAAGCTGATTTAAGAGCCAGTCTTCTTGCTTTTTGCGGCATAGAAAAACTGTAATCTCTGGGTTTTGGTCCGAAGATAACACCGCCGCCTGCAAATAAAGGTGAACGGAGTGAACCAGCTCTTGCACGGCCTGTACCTTTTTGTTTCCAAGGTTTTTTACCGCCGCCTGACACTTCTGCTCTTGTTTTTGTGTTAGCACTGCCTGCTCTGCCGTTGTTTAACTGACGTCTTAATGCAAGGTGCATAACATGCAGATTCGGTTCAACGCCGAAGACTTTTTCGTCAAGAGCGATTTGTCCGACTGCACTTCCTTTTGTATTTAATATTGAAACTTCTTTTGTCATTTTTCTTTAACCTCAATTAAATTGTTATTCTCAAGATTTAAGGAAGCTAGTTCCATTTAACTCTTGAAGGAATTACTGTAACCATTTTTCCTTCGGGACCTGGTACTGAACCTTTTACCAGAAGAAGGTTGCTTTCTTTGTCAACTTGAACAACTGTCAATTTTGTAATGGTTACTCTTTCATTTCCCATATTTCCGGCCATTCTCTTACCTTTGATTACACGGCTCGGCGTAGTACCTGCACCGATAGAACCGGGTTCTCTGTGGTTTTTAGAACCGTGGCCCATAGGTCCTCTTGAGAAGTTCCATCTCTTAACGGTACCCTGGAAACCTTTACCAACTGATTTACCTGTAACATCAACTTTTTCAACATTGTCTAATACAGATAAATCAATCTGTTGTCCAACTTTATATTCTGATGAGTTTTCTACTCTGAATTCCTGCAAATTTCTGAAGTTATCGAGTCCGTTTTTAGCAAAGTGACCGATTTGAGCTTTTGTTAAATGTTTTTCTTTAGCCGGCTCAAAACCAACCTGAATTGCATTATATCCGTCAGAATCAACTGTCTTAACCTGAGTTACAGTCAACGGATCAACTTTGATAACTGTTACAGGAATAGCCAGTCCTTGTTCGTCAAAGACCTGTGTCATTCCTAATTTTTTACCAACAACGCCTAATCTGTTTTTTGATTTAGACGCTCTTTTAGCGTTTGTAGTCATATCTACCTTTCTCCTTGTGAGCGCTACCTTGATACTTTTGAGCGGATGTCCCTGCCGCTTCTTGTTTGTTACGGACCGTAGATCACATTAAATCGTATTCAATTGTTAATGTGTTATTTGTTTCGGATTTTATAACCCTCCGGTGAAGTTTATTTATATTGAATATTATCTTTGGTAAGACCCTGAAACAAGTTCAGGGTGACAATATAATTATAATTTTACTTCGATATCAACACCTGCAGGTAAATCCATTCTGCTTAACTCTTCAGTAGTCTGTTGAGTCGGGTCATAGATGTCGATAATTCTTTTGTGAATTCTCATTTCAAAATGTTCTCTTGACTTTTTGTCAACGTGAGGTGATCTTAAAACGCAATACAATCTTCTTTTTGTAGGAAGAGGAATAGGACCTGCTACCTTAGCGTCAGTTCTTTTTGCTGTTTCAACAATTTTTTCTGCTGATACATCAATAAGCTTATGATCATATGCTTTTAAGCAAACTCTGATTCTTTGTCTTTGAGCTGTACTCATTTGTTATACTTCCTTTTACTTGCTTATTGTTTTATAAGTCGCTGGGGCGCTTGATGGGCAAATTTAGAAATAATGCACATTTATGCGCATTGCCAGCTAGTGTAATAATAACCTTATATTAAACAAAATTACACGTCAACAGGTATATTTAAGATTTTATTTCAAATTTCAAAAAATTTACAAAAGTTTATAATTGATAACTTTTAACTGCATCAAATAGATGAAAGACAGAAATCTCTTATAAACACAGAGAATCAATTGTATAACGCACTAAATTACGACTTAATAGTCCTTCTCATTTATTCTAGACAAAATTCGACCAATAGCTCAATATTAATCATTTCTCAGCTTTGCAATGAGTTCTAGCATCTCTATGTAAAGCCATACAAGTGTCACAAGGAGTCCAAAAGATGCATACCATTCATAGTCTTTTGGTAAAAGATTCTTTGCGCCCTGTTCAATAAAATCAAAATCCATTATCAGACTCAAAGAGGCTATAAGAACTATTATACAGCTCACTAAAATGCTTATCGGACCTGAACCGTTCAAAAACGGTATATGAAAATTGAAAAATCCGCCTATAAATTCCACAAGATATACAATTAAAATAGTTGTCAATGCAGACATAATTGTTGCTCTAAATTTTTCAGTAACACGGATTGCACCTGTTCTGTATAAAAGCAAAACGACAAAAAATGCAAAAAATGTAGCAGCTACAGCCTGCAGAGCAATTCCGGGAAAACGGTTTTCTGCTATTAAAGAAGCACCGGCAAGCATGGCGCCTTGCGCAAATGCGTATACAGGTGAAAGAAATTTTGCCAATTTAGGTAAAAATGCTGTAAGAATACCCGTAACAAGACCAACCAGCAAAGATATCCCCCAAATAATCAAAACTTTATCTGCGTAGCCCATCATTGCTTCATATACAACAGCTGCACCTGAAACAGAGGCAATTAAAAGGAGAGCAAAAACTTTGCCAATAGTTCCTGATACTGTCATTGGCTGCCCTTCTAAAACTACTGTATGTTTATTGCTGCATAATTTTGAAAGTACTGGATTAGAACTTTTATACATATATTTCTCCTGTATTTTTACTAATTATTAAATAGCATAATTTTTAGATTTTTTCAATTAGAACAGTGTTTTCAAGGATTTCATATAGTCATCTGACTACAACTACTTCTTGGTTTTTCTTCACGCTCGTGCAGTATAAAAATTACCACAACGCCATACGCACCAGGATGCCCACGCGTACAAGCGAGGCCGTCTCAGACATATTATCACTGCATATACAAGAATGACAGGCTTTTATAGTATCTGCAGAATTTGCTGTATAAATCCAGTTTTCACCAGAAAGAACTACTCAAAAACAAAGTTTAAAGGCTTCTTAAAAGTATATTGAAAAAGATCTTTTTTCTTTTCCGCCATTTTTAAGTTAGGCTTAAACCCAACAGTTTTCAGATAAAGATTAAAACATTCCGGTGTTTCTTCTGCTCTCATTCGTAATATAAGGTTTTTATGCGGTTTGTCCAATCCATCTGCAATCTTTAAAAAAGATGCAAGCTGTACGACGAGTAGTCTTTTTTCAGCCGGAAGTTTAGAAAAATATTCATGTTTGTTTTCATCAGGGAGACTGCCTCTGTGATATCTTGCAATATTTGCAATAATCAAATTTTCTTCCTCTGTAAACAAATCTATACCTTCTTCAATTATTATTTTCATTGCATGTTTATGATGGGATTTTTTTGCAACACAATAACCTATATCATGAAGTTTGGCAGCGTGAGAAAGATAAACCTTGGCTTCTGGTACAAAATTCATAACTTCATTAAACGCTTCAAGAATCATCAATGAATAACGTTCTACTTCGTATGCATGGTCTTTGTCTTTACAGTATTTTTTAAATATTTTTGAATCGCAGTCTGTTTTAATCATATTTTAAAAGTTTTTCTATTGTATCAAGCAAATAGTCCTGATTGAAATTGGACTTTTTGATAAATGCGTCCACATCCGGCATTGATTTTGCAAGATTTTCAGTATCATATGATGAAATAATAATAACAGGAATATCTTTAAATTTCTGATGGCTTTTTAATTCTTTAACAAATGCGTCTCCATCCATCTCCGGCATTTCCATATCTGAGAGAATAAGATCAAAATCATCTTTATAAAGAACTTCAAAAGCTTCTTTCGGATTTTTTACCATTTCAAAACTATATCCCCAGTGAACAAGGATATTCTTCAATAATTCCCTTGTTGTTATTGAATCATCTACTATTAAGATTTTAAAATCTTTATTTGTCTTGGCATTAATCTGATGTTTGTATACAGGCATTAACGGCTTTTCTACAGGGGTATATGTAGACTTATACAACTCAGGCAGATTTAGTATAAGACATACTTCACCATTTGCCAGCGTAGTTATGCCTGAAATATTTTTAAGTTTCATTATCGGTGCTTCAAGTTTTTTTTGCAGAATATTCTGATCGCCAAGAATTTTGTCTACAATTATTCCCATAAGGCTGTTTTCTATTTCTATCAAAATTACAGTTTTCTTTTCTTCTTTTTGCACAGACTCTGATACTTGGAGTTTCATAAGTTCGCTTAGATAAAAAAGATTTACCGTTTTATTATTTAAAACAATAGATTTAGTATCATTTCTCAGATAAATATCTGAATCCTGCACCCACATAACATTTTTTATTGCATTCATTGGCATAGCAAAAAATTGATTTGAAGCTTCTACAATAAATGCTTTCAAAGTAGACATAGAAATCGGCAGTTCAATAGATATCTTTGTCCCTTGATTCGGCACAGAAAAGACTTTTACTGTACCGTTCAACTGAGATATTTTTGTCTGCACAATATCAAGACCAACCCCACGTCCTGATATTTCCGTTACAACCTGTTCTGTTGAAAATCCCGGCCAGAAGATAATATTCATAATCTGTTCCGCAGAGAGATATTCTGCCTCTTTTTGGGTAATCATTCCTTTTTCAAGAGCCCTGTTTACTATTTTTTTTAAATCAATACCGCGCCCGTCATCATGGACTTCTATAACAATTTTATTCTGCATGCTCCGTGCAATAAGATATATTTTTCCTTTAGGCGATTTGCCGGCAGCTATTCGTTCCTGAGGACTTTCTATACCGTGATCTATTGAGTTTCTTATTATATGCATCAAAGGTGCTTTTATTTCCTCAATAACTTTTTTATCCGCACTGGTCTCGCTCCCGGAGATAAGAAGTTCGATTTCTTTTCCTGTATCCTTTGAGATGTCTCTTATCATTCTCGGGAACATGTGAAATATAGTAGCAAGAGGCAGTACACGAATATTTTTAATCATTTCTTCCAACTGGTTTATGATTAAATTCATTTTTGTATCTTCTTCGTCAACAGATTTCTGAAGATTTAAGATTTTATTGTTCAGCTTGATTATTTTAGAAGAATTCTCTTGAAAAATTGAAAATACCTGTTTTATAAAAACTGAAAGTGAAGAATAATCAATTTTTGCATCGGAATTTAAATATTTACGATCATAATATTTTATAAAACTCTGTGATTTATGGTTAAAATTTCTCCATTCAGCGAGATCTGCAAGAATATTTTCTAATTCGGAGATATTTTTTTTATGTTTAATTCTGCCAATAATCAATTCACCAACCTGATTCACCAGGCGGTCCAATTTTTTTGAATCAACTCTTAAAGTTTTAATTGATGTGGTTTCAAATGAATTAAAAAAATCTTGTGCTTTTTTAACAGGCAGAGAAGATTCATCCAGCGCAGCTGTAATATTAGCCATAGGATTGACTGTTCTGTTTATATCTAGCATTTGTTTTATGATATCAAGGCGTTGTAAAACAAGAGAGATATCTTCTTTTTCATCTTTTGTATCAAGTGTAATCTGCTCAACAGAAGCTAGACTCTGTTTTAAAATGTTAATAACTTCTTTTTCAGGCAGGGTATTACTGTTTTTTACAAGCTCAAGAATTTCTTCAATTTTATGTGAAATATCAGCAACTTCCTTTTTTTTACTGATTTCTATAATAATATCTATTGCATCATGTAATGCGGGGATTTGTGTTAAACTGCTTTCTAGTTGAGAAAACCCCTCTTTTATAAATTCAATTTTCTCAACAAAATTTTTTATTACAGAATTTTCTTCATCCGGAATATTTTCGGGCAGTTCTTCTTCTGTTTTTTTTGCTTCTATTTTCTGGGCTACTTTTCCTTTTAAGTCAAACTTTTCAATTCCCTCTTCCTGATAGATTTTATTTAACGAATGAACAATATTTAAAAGTTTGTCATCCATATCGCTAATTTCTTCGTCAGTCATCAAGTTGGAATTTACAATTACAAAAGAAACTTTTTCATGAATATTTTTCAATTCATTTTTTATATCATAATATGTAGTTGGTTCAAATTTTTCATTTAGCTGTTTTATGATATCTTCAAAGGTTTCAAGATACGAAGAGCCTTCTTCTCCTTTCATATTCTTTAAAAGAAGGTAGGCTTCAGATAATAGTCCGTTTATAGCAACTGATGTTTTAAGAAGGGGTGGCTCTTCTTTTTTTTTGTCTGTTTGCTTCATCAAAGAAACATTTGATTCAGATTCTTTTTGTACCTCAGAACTTTTTTTGTATTTTTCAATAAGCTCATCTATAGAATCTATTTGTTTTTGAATGTTGTCTGTGTAGTACTCTCTTTTCAGTTTTACTGATTCTTGAATCAAATCTGAAAGCAAATCTGTTGCTTTATAAAGAGCATCGGATATTTCTCTGTTAATTTCTATTTTATTTTCTTTTGCAAGACCTAAAACATCCTCGGTTTTGTGGGCAAGACGCTGTATATTGTTAAAGCCGATCATCCTTGCCGCACCTTTAAGTGAATGAGCGTCTCTGAACAAATATACCAGCAATTCTTTATTATCAGGTGTGTTTTCAAGCTGCAAAAGGTTATTATTCATTTTCTGAATGATTTCTTCTGTTTCACCCCTGAAAATATTTAAAATTTCTTCAAATTCTTCCGGCAGAAAATCCATTTACTCTTTCACCATTTTGTAGTTATACGTTTTTCAAATTGTTTATTTTTTCAATATTAGAATTAACAAGTTTCAACAATTCATTTAAATCAGCAGCATTTTCTTTAATCGATTTTATTACTTCCGAAGATAATTTTTCCTGACTTTCAGAATTAAAAGAAACACTTTCTATGAATTTCATAAGACTGTCTAATGCTTCATTCAAAACTTTAAAGTTTTCATCAATATTACCGGCAAGTTTTACTCCGGATTCAATTTCTTTGCTGCCTTCCTCAGTTGCCATAACAGTAGAATTTGTGGTGTGCTGAATATCATTAATCAATGACGATATTTTGGTTGTTGCCTGTTTTGATTCATCTGCTAACTTTCTGATTTCACCTGCTACAACGGCAAAACCTTTGCCGTGTTCACCCGCTCTTGCTGCTTCTACTGCGGCATTCAGCGCAAGCATGTTTGTCTGCTCAGCAATATCTTCAACCAGACCAATGATTGAACCTATCTGTTGTATATATTCGCTCAATTCGAGAATTAATTCTGCAATAATCTGAATACGCTGTTTTAGAACTATCATTTTATCAATATTTGCCTGCACAGGTTTTTGTTCTATGTCCGTATCTTTTAAAGACTGTGATACCTTATATAGCATTTCTTTAGAATTCTGTTTAACAGAAAAAGCAAGAGATTTTAGCTTTTCAAGATCATTTGCAGCATTATTAAAGGAATTTTCATACTTCGCAAGTGCATTTTTTTCATTAAAAGTTGAATCCAAAATTTGTGATGCAGAATCTGATGTTCTTTGTTCTTTTTCTCTGATTTCTTTACGCAATTCCCTTAAAAGCCACTCTCTTGTTAAAATATACTGCCCGAGATATGCAATAAATAGAAGAGAAACACCTGCAATAACCATTGGACACCAGGCATTTTCCAGCGAAACCGCAATAATTAATATCAAAAGTACAACAAGAAAAATTATATCAAGTACAAATTTGATATCTGATTTTTTCTTATAATTCAATTCCGTACCACCACTCATACAAAATCCTCTTTAAACTTCTTGTTATTTTAGTTAAAAATGCAATATAATTATTTTATTACAAATTTACATTCACGACAAATGTTAAGCTGAATAAAAATTTAAAAAGGATTATTAAAGTGGAGTTTAGAAAACCGGTTATTACAATAGAAAACCCAGAAAATCTTCATTTATGTTTTGAACTGGATGAAAAGATTTATGCGCTTAATGCAAAAAATGTTCTGGAAGTAACAACACTTCCCATGATAAATAAACCCCAGAAATTGCCAAAATTTATTATAGGTATTTTAAATTATAATGATCTTTTTATTAACGTTATTGATATCAGAAAAGTTTTTAATCTGCCTGTAAAAAGCTTTGAACTTGCAAACAAAGTTATAATTATCAAAGGCGAAGAGTCTCTGTTTGCTGTTATAGTTGATGAAGTTACAGACTTTTTTACAGCAATGCCTGCACAAATACAACGTGTAATGGGAGAAAATTACTCATCTGTTATCAAAAGTTTTTATAAGATTGACGAATCTATAATTAATATTGTCGATATACAGAGCATTGAAGAAATAATTAAAAAAGCTCAGTTTGAAGAAAATACAACAAATTATTCAGAATTATTCCCTCAAGATGAAGAATCTGTATGTGTTTTACAGAGAAGAAAAAATGAAATAGCAAAAATACCGGCAATGAATCTTGACACTGCTGTTTATGGCAAAGATCAGTATATTGTTTTTCGTCTTGGTGAACACACTTATTGTCTTTATTCTTTTTATGTCAGAGAGCTCATAAACCTTAAAAATTATTCAATTACTAAAATCCCGTATACTCCTGATTTTATTATAGGAATTATAAACCTTAAGGGAAATTTTTATTCCGTTCTGGATTTGAAAAAGTTTATTGGCATAGGAAACAATACAAACAAAAAAAGCAGTAAAGCTAATAAGGTTATTGTAATAGAATCAACAGAACTAAAACTGGCACTACTTGTCGATGATATTACAAATATTGTTAATATTGCTCCTGACAGCGTAGAAATCAAAAATGACCAGCGGCTGGATTCACTCTTCATAAAAGCCGAAACATTTATCAATGATGAAGTTTATAACATACTGAATCTTGAAAAACTTATCAATGATGAAAGACTGTACATTGATAACTCCAACTAACTTTCAAAATCCTGTTAAGCTTTCCTTTTAACTTTTTTAGCAATTTTAGGGAACAATTTGTTTTTATAGAAATAATAAAGATTGGTTATAGCTAAAAGGTTTTCTGTGGATTATTCTAAGGTTGGTTCAAAATTATATAACGCTATAAAAATTTCAGAAGCTAAAGCTGGCAGAGTGATTAGAGATATGTCACTGCCGTCGGCTATTTCAACAAGAACTATTGAAGGCTGTGATACTGTTATAATAAAAAACAGAGGCGTAGTAGAACAGCTTTTTGATAACAAGCCGATAAGCGTTACAGTGAATAATCTTAATGCTTTTGGAAATCTTGTACATAAGTTTCAGGGGCTTTATGCTTACAAAAGAGCAACGGAGACAGCGGAAAATATTGAAAAATATTTTGCTGACCTGCATATAGGAGCATTATTAAAAGCTTTTCAACAAGGAGGATTGGAAGGTGTTTACACACTATTTCTAAATAAAGCTGCCACTGGAGTAACACCGGAATCTTTTAATAGGCTCCAAAAAAAATTGGCAGAGGAGTACAAAAAATTCGGTATAGATTTGCCGGAAGTTGATATCCGGATGAAAAAAATCATAGAAAAATCTGACTTTAATTATCTTCCCTGGAAAACAAAAGGTTTTGCCCACCCAAAAGAAATAAAAATGCCGGCTTTTACGGATGAATCATATAAAATAACAAGACAGTATTACGATAAACACAGAATTGATACACGCATACCCGATGGATATCGTGATCCCGGCAGACAATTTACTTATAAAAGAAGCGGAGAACTTGAAGGAATATATAAAGAACCTTTTGCCAGAGAAACAATAGTTGTAGACAGAAGGCAAGATACGGTTTACAGGCAAACAGTACAAAGACTAAAAGAAATAATGGACCAGAATCCTGATTTAACAACCGGTGAAAAAATCAGGACTCTTTACACTTTTGTTGAGGAGCTGTTTAAATTACCCAAAAGTGCTGCAATGGTTGAAGAATTTAAAATGAGACCTATGCTTATAGGTGATATCATTGCTTCTGGAGCAGGTGTATGCCGTCACATGGCATTATGCGCAAAACTGCTTGGTGATGAAATAGGTCTTAATATTTCTCTTGTAAGAGGCAGAATCCTTGATTCAAACAGGTATGCAAGTTCTCATATATGGAATGAAATTACTACAAAAAACGGTAAATATATTTTTGATACGGCACAAAGAAAGCTTATCAAATTGGATTCGGGTGATGAGTTTATTAAAAGATATTTTACACAGAACCGTTTACCGATGTATTTACAATAACAGCCCGCAAAATCTGCAGGCTGTTATTGTATCAAATTTATTATCTCAATATTTGAGACCTTAACTAAGCTTCGTTTTCTTCTTTTTTAGTGTTAATCATATTCTGGATTTTTTGCATAATATCGTCACCTTTTTTTTGCATATCAGAGACAATATCCTCTGCTTTACCCTGAATTTCTTTAACAGTTTTTTCTGCTTTGTTTTTCAAATCTTCTGAATTTCTTGCTAACATTTCTCTGGTTTCTTCACCAGATTGAGGTGCAAGTAAAAGACCCATAACAGCGCCTACAACACCACCGACAATGAATCCGGCTAAAAATTTTCCTGTTGACATAAAATTTCTCCTTTGGACTAATCTATTCTACTTTTAATCACTACATTATATATAATAAGTACCCCGTTCTTCATTCAGCTAATCCCGAGGACAGGTGTATATTATACAATTTTTACAAATCATAACATTTTATCTTTTTCTAAACAGATTAAAAGCTGAAAAGAAGCCTTTCATAAAGCTGCTTTGCAGGAATTTAAATTTGCCTGCAAAAATTGTTACTGCACCTATCACAGTAGCTATTATCTTTTTTATTGCAGTCAACTGCCCGTTTGCTGTTTGGGCTATAGAGTTGACATTAGTAAGTGTTTCTCTGAATTCGCAAAGAATAGGTTTCAATTCATCTTTCACTACTGTTGTTGTGTCATTAAAGTTTTTTGTAAGAAGTGTAAGTTCTATTAAGAATTTAACTAGATATACAGTTATTGCAACAATCGCTGCCATTATTACAAAGATAAGTAATATTAAACTTACAGTAAGTGCTGTAGACATATTGTTCTCCTATTTAATTAAAATCGTATGATTTATCTTCCATTTCTCTTGCTTTTGCCATTTGTTTTGCTTTGAGATGCTCATTTATCTTGTTGTATTGTTTTTCAAGTTTATATTTCATCATATCAAGAGACTCAAGCGCCTGTTTTTTTGCCTCTTTTATCTCAGGAGCGTGCTTTTGAGCAAAATCATTAACAAAGTTTTTTACATCTTCTCTTGTTTCTGCACCTGATTTTGGAGCATACAAAATAGCGGCAACAACACCACCAAGTATGCCTGCAAGCAACCCCATACCAAAACTGATTGAATTATCCTCTTTTGACATTGTAATTGTTCTCCTTTTTTACTTTGTGAATAGTATATCATTTTTTATAAAAATTTACACTATTCTTTGGTATAAAATAACTATCCTTTTAGATTTATTTTAAGATTAATTAAAAATTTTTTAAATTTAATTAAAAATTAGCAATTTTATACTGCGTTTTTACTTATTCATTATAGCGAAAGGAAGATAAGCAGATAAGTGTGATGATAGACAGAATAAATGGACTAAATAAAGCAGATATTACTACAGTAAAGCCACAAAATATTAAACAGGAAAATAAAACAAATATACAGCAGCATAATATATCAGCAGATATTCCTGTTGAGACCTATCAGGCATATCATTCTGTAAGTTTTAAAGGTAAAGAACGTTACGGTGCTGATTTTTATACATCATACCGAAATGCTATTGATAAAGCAGCGGCAACAGACCCTTCTGATACAGCAAGCGTTGCAGAAGCTATTGAAATATTAAAGCCATTAAATTTATCAGAGAAAAAGCTTTTGGATTATCTTCTCGCCTGTTCTTTTGATTCTCACGACGAAACTGTTGTCATAAATAAACTTGCGCTTTATTATACACTAATGCTTCACGGCGGAATAAAAAGCGTACCTGCGGCAAAAATTCCGAATGTAATAGCAACAAGTATGGACAATGAAAACAAATGTTTTTCAGAAAATGCATTTGAATCATTATTTGCACCTACAGGACAATTGCGTCTTAGTAAAAGAAACTCTCTGAAACGTATCAGAGAGGACAATTATACTAACTCAAAAAAGATTACTCTTTTCCAAAAATCTCAACTGACAAAACAAATAGCAGAAGTTTTAAAAGGTCAGGAACAAAGACCTATAGTAAATTTTGATGAAGAAGAAATCTTTTCAATAGATCTTGAAAAAGAGAAACAAGAGTTGATTGATAAACTTAGTATGTTAAGACAGGAAAATAAAATCAGTCCTGACTTATATAGCCAGCTGAAAAAAACCTTGCAAGAAAATAATTTTAATATAAAAGAAGCTTACAGTGACCATTATTCACTGCTCAAAGACTGCAAAAATCTGCAGGAGGCAAAAGAATTGTATCCTGAGATAAAAATACCGGACTTTAATCTGAAAGATAACGGATATGACAGGGTTTTAAGGAGCAGACTAGCTAAAGAAGATATAGACAAAATAGGTCTTGATATATTAAAGAAAATTTATATTGAAAGAAAACAGCCAGAGGTAATAATCATTGATATGGAAAACAGCTACCCTACAACTTACCGTTCAATGATAAAATCAGGTCTTGATTTTGGTCATGTCCCTGCTGAAATCACTGCAATGATTGATAAAACAGATAAACTTATGGAAAAATTCCGCAGTGTTGATGCTGTTGATGATAAAAATATAGAGTTTTTGATAAGGAAAAATGCCTCAAAACAAAGCCGTGTCTGGGCGGAATATATCGGTATTACAAACAAATACTGGCATCCCGTAAGAGCTATTGCTCACAAACAGAAACACCCTCTTACATCATATTATCAGACAGACAAGCTCGTTGACGGGTATCTGTTCTATTTATACAAATACAAAAACAGAAGTATTCCCTCAAAAAATCCTTTTGAACAATATGCTGACGGAAAACCATTCAACAAAGCAAAAAAAGCTGCGCTGGAAAAAATTTATTTTTTGTACAGAAACAACTACAATCCGGAAATACTGAGCACAGATTTCCTCGAATTCAAAGCTAATTTTGATAAAGAATCAATGGAGGAATCTTTAACAAAACTTGAGCGTCATTACAAAAACACTTTTGCTAACTGGTTTATGACAAAAGAACGCCGTCTAAAGTATGAAAAAGCTCTGGAAAACTCTTACCGATTGTTATTTGAAAAGCTTGATATCTGTAAACTGTCGCATAAAATGGACCAAGTTAATGTTGAAAATGTAGTGGAAGATAAACTTACTAATGAAGAGCTGATTGATTATATTACTGAAACAGAAGAAGATGAAACAGAAAACATACAGGCTGACTATAAACGTATCAGAAATATTATAAAAGCGTCAAATAACACAGCATTGATGAATCTATTCAACAGGTATATCGGTTCAAATTCTGCTGATGTAGACTGTGACAATTTTCTTGAATACAAACCGTTTATTGAAAGCTGTATAGAAAATAATGAAATAACAAATCCCGACAGGCTAATTGCAATGTTTAAGCTGCATGACCTGTATATGAACTATTTGTTTAATACTGATGGTACTGCCGTTTCATTTGAAGATTATACGGACAAAACTGAAGCAAAATACAAAAAACCCGACGGCAGCATTGATTATTCAGAGATGAATAAGGATTTGCTGACAGAAGAAAATTACAACAATATTTGTTTGGCAAACAACAGTGAAGAAAAAGCGGCTTTGATAAAAATTCTGGATACAAAATTCTTATCAAACGGCAAAAATAACTACAAAACAGCATTAGAAACAGTAGAGATGTATGATAATCTGCCGGAAATATTTAAGCCCAAATTCTATGCACTTGCCTTAGAATCAGACAGAGTCTCTGAAGAAATGTTTATTAATCAGTTACGCGAAATGTATAACAAAATATCTTCCTGGAATCTTGATAAACCGGAAATTATAACAATGGATGCAGATAAAATTCCACAAAAAGTAGTTATTACAACAAAAGCAAAATATGAACTGCTCGATGATTGTAACGGCAATATTGACCGTTTTGACAAGCTTATTAACAAGTTCTATTCCGCAGCAGCAAAAAGAGTCGGAGACAGGCATGGCCAGGGCGTCAAAGTCCTCTCAGACAATATGAAACGAAACAGTCCGTACATTGCAGAGCTCAAAATTCAGGGTTCCCAAGCTGTCGGCAGCAAAAGACTGTACGCAAGAGAACCGCTCGCAGAAGATATCGAAAAATACGGCAATGTAAAATATGTCTTTGATACACTGGCAGAGCACTTGTAATTAAAAAATATATACTGTTGTATTTACGATTTTAATAGTTCTTCAAAATTAGTCGTAATTTGTTGAGAAATTTCTGATTATAATATATTCTTATATAAAATATCCAAAAAATAGGTCGCCATGCATCTTCAATCCGTAAAATTTTATCAGGAAAAATCACAAAGCAGTAAAGTAAAAAAGAATTTTAACAATCATTCTGTACCCAGCTTCGGTATGTCGGAAAATGCGGGACAAACTACCGATGTTTTTGAAAAAAACAATAACAAAACAGCCCCCGGCAACGCAGAAAAACCTGCAGCAAAAAATACTGCTGCTGTTAAAAATGAAATCAAAAATGAGATAAAACAGGGGGCGCAAAAACTCGAAGACACTGCAAAAAAAGAACTAAAAGAAATAAAAAATGAATTAGCGGCAAACCTGCCTAAACAAAGAGGCGGAGGTAAATTTAAAAAAATCTTTTTTCTGATAATAGCTCCGCTCGGTGCAATAGCAGCGGCTGCAGCAAAATTTAAAGACAGGATACTTGTATTTTTGAAAGGAATTAGGAATGAGAATAGCAGTAGTAACGGGACTGAATACAAATAGGATAAATCACTTTAATTACTCTGACAAAAACATTAACCGTACAGAAAATTTTCATATCGTCAACTGACTCCGACTACTTGTTGAACCTGTGCAATAAGCAAGTTCAATATACAACAACAAGTCCGGCACAGCCAACAGCGAAATCTGACGGGGCTGACTGAAAGGAACGCCCCTTGTGAGGGAAAACCACGCTTTTCCCGAACGTCTGATTTCAAGACAGTGCATGGGGTCTACCTCTCAGAAACAATACTTAATTGTTTCTTCGGCAGAGTC
>CALUVO010000092.1 GCA_944324245.1 Candidatus Gastranaerophilales bacterium
TCACGCTCGGACAGTTTCGCCTTTTGTGCTTTGCACAAGCCGGCTCAATGTCCTCGCTCTCCAGGTTTCACCCGTCCGAAAATCCGCTTGTTGAACCTGTGCAATAAGCAAGTTCAATATTTAACAACAAGTCCGGCATAGCCAACAGCGGAATCTGACTGGCACGCAGTGTGAGGCATTGCCGAACCCAGTGCCATTGTGAGGGAAAATCACGCTTTTCCCGAACATCAGATTTCAAGACAGTGTATGAGAGGTGCTAAGTCAGAAACGTAGTTTCTGCATGCTGTATAAAGATTTACACGCTGTACTTCACAGGATGATCTTTGGGTACAAGCGATGTCCAACAGAGAGCGTTATTTATTTAAAATTTTATCCTGTTCTGATAATTTTCTGAGTACTTTACAGGGGTTGCCTACAGCAACTACGTCAGACGGGATATCCTTTGTCACTACACTTCCTCCGCCGATTACCGTATTGTCGCCTATTGTGACACCCGGCATTACCTGTACACCGGCACCAATCCACACATTATTTCCTATTGTAATCGGTTTGGCAAATTCTAAAAGTGTGTTCCTCTCCTGAGCAACAAGAGGATGAGCTGCTGTATAAAAACCGCAGTTCGGTGCAATAAATACATTATCGCCAAATTTAACCTTGGCACAATCCAATATTGTAAGATTGTGGTTAGCGTAAAAATTATCTCCGATTTCTATATTGTAACCGTAATCCGTGTATAATGTTGATCGGATGAAGAAATTCTTCCCGACTTTGCCGAAAAGTTTTTTTATGATTTCATCTTTTTCAATTCTTTTGGAAGGTGACAGGCTGTTAAATTTGAATACCAGTTCTTCTGCTCTTTCCCTATCTATAGTTAATGTTGGTCTGTTGCATCATATAAAAGTCCGTTTATCATTTTTTCTTTTTCCGTTGACATTTAGTTCTCCTTTTGAAAGATTATATTAATTATTTTTGCAACAGCATTTGCTATTAATCTGTGGGCATCCTTTGTATAGTGAAGTCCGTCCGTATCAGAGGTCTGTGCAATGCTATTCAAATCAAGACAGCAGATATTTTTTTCTTTTGCAATTTTGTTATATATTTCAGGCATCTGCAAAGATTTTTCTATGGATGTTTCATCAAACATTTGAGAAAAAAAACTGTTTAATACATTTTTTCTTATTTTGGAAGGACAGACAAGCAAAATCTTTGCATTTGAACTGCTTTGTATCAATTTAACAAGTGACGATATGCCATTATAAATTTCATCATAAGAAACATTATAGGCAAATTGTAAATCATTTGCCCCCAAAGCGAGTATTATTAAGTCCCAATCTTTATGATTTTCCAAATAAGGTACAATTGCTTTTGTCCCTGTAAACAAATCTCCTGCCGGATTTATACAAAAAGCTGTTCTGTTGTTGCAGCCTGCTTCTGTAACAGCATAATCACTATCCAAAAGATTTGATATTATACCGCTCCATCTTTCGTCTTTTTTGTATCTTTCTCCGCTTCCGGGAATAAATCCAAAAGTATTGCTGTCTCCGAAACACAAAATATTTTTCATTTATCTTCCTTTTGTATTAAAAAGTTATCAAACTTTGCGCAAATTTTTACATGTTCGCTTTTTTTAAATATCATATTTATAATAGAATAAAAATATACTAAATTGGGGTAATTTTTATTTAATGAAAAGTATAGTATCGGCACAAAAAGCAATAAGTATGATAAAAGACGGATCGTCTGTTATGATAGGCGGATTTTTGGAATGCGGGGCTCCGGATATGCTGATAGACGAACTTGTAAAGCAGAATAAAAAAAATCTGACAATGATATCCAATGATACTACGTACCCTGATGCGGATAAAGGCAGACTGATTGTAAATAAACAGATAAAAAAACTTATTACATCTCATATAGGTACAAATCCAGAAACCGGCAAGCAGATGCATACAGGAGAACTTGATGTTGAGCTTGTTCCCATGGGTACACTTATTGAAAAAATCCGTGCAAAAGGTACAGGGCTTGGCGGAGTTTTAACACCTACAGGTGTCGGCACTGTTCTTGAAGAAAATAAAGAGACAATGAATATAGACGGAAAGAAGTTTATATTTGAAAAACCTTTAGGCGCTGACTTTGCTTTAATATACGGAACAAAAGTAGATAAATTCGGCAATGTCTCTTTTTACGGAACAACAAGAAATCTGAATACCGTAATGGCTACAGCTGCTGATACGGTTATTGTTCAGGCAGATGAGCTTGTTGAGTGTCTTGATCCCAATGAAGTTGTTATACCGGGGCTTTTTGTAGATTATATTGTTGTAAAGGAAAATAATTAAATGGAATTAACCGCACAAAAATCTATAGAAAAAGAAATAAAATCTTCTCTTGTTACAGACCCTATTTCTCATTCGCATAAAGAACTGACAAAAGAGCAGATAAGAGAAATTGTTGCAAAACGTGCGGCAAAAGAATTTAGAGAAGGTGATGTTGTCACTCTTGGTATTGGCTTGCCTACAGCGGTAGCAAACTATGTACCTGAGAATATGCATGTTATTTTTCAATCTGAAAACGGACTTTTGGGTGTAGGAAAAGACCAGAAAGGAAATATCGATAAAAGAGTTATTAACGCAGGCGGCGGTTACGTAGAGGCAAGACAGGGTGCATGCTTTTATGACTCGCAGATGGCTTTTACCATGATGAGAGGCGGACATATTGATGCCACAGTATTAGGTGCGCTGCAGGTAGATGCTCAAGGCAGCCTGGCAAGCTGGATGATACCGGGTAAGATGGTTCCCGGCATGGGCGGTTCAATGGATCTTGTTGTAGGAGCAAAAAAAGTTATCGTTGCTATGGAGCATACATCAAAAGGTCAGATAAAAATTGTTGAAAAATGCACTCTTCCTCTGACTGCCTACAGAGAAGTGAATATGATTATCACAGAAAGATGTGTATTTGAAGTCGATAATGATGGTCTTGTATTAAAAGAAATAAATCCAATGTTTACTATTGATGATATAAAAGCTTCTACAGGTGCAGATTTTAGAATTTGCGAAAATTTAAAAACCATGTGTGTGTAAAAATTTAGGGGCATTCTATCTTTTTAATACACAGGTTATCACACAGAATTATTTTTATGGATTCTCCAGCTTTTGCATGGTATTTTAGCCCCGGAGTCAACAGCCCAGTTATCAGTCCGACAGAACAGCCTACAGGTATTCCGACAGCCAGTCCTGTTCCGATTTTTGCTGGATTAGGAATAAAAGAGAATCCAACACCTGCGCCTGCACCGGCAACACCCAGTCCGAGTGTGGACGCAGCCAATTTCCCGGCTGTCATCCAAGGGCCTTCTTTTAGAGAACCGTCTTTTGTAAACGGTTTTGCCGACATAGATATGGCTGTGCCGTCAGGCAGAACAAGACACTCAAATTTTAGATAAACACGTGCATTTTTATTGAATTTTCTCGGTTTATCTATTTTTATTACAGTTGCTACAAGTTTTGAACATGCCGGTATCAAAAGAGTTCCTTCCTGTGTATAAATACTTTCAGGAGCGCTAAAATTTACTCTGTCGCCGGCTTTAGCTTTATCTGACCAGAATTTACAATCAAAAACTATCTGAAAAACATTTCCCTTACAGATTATGTTTCTGAGGTTTGTTATAATAACCTTATCGCAGGGCGCATTTTTTTCGGGAAACATATGCTGTTCAGATATAACCTGTTCTTGCAAATTACAGGGGGCTGCAAACACAGGTAATTGAAAAAATAACAGTAAAATAATTGAGAATAATCTTTTCATAAAATAAATAATAAATATTTATAAAAAGAAAACTATTGCTCTGTTGTCTGTTTTTAATCAATGTTGTCAGCTTAGTAAAGCTGACTTACTATTTTTAATCAATATTGTCATCCTGTTGATGCAGACCTACTTGTAAGTTTTGGGAAGATTATTCATTCAAGAAAGGTGTTATAGCTATTTTTAGCATACCATCTTGTTTTCGGGCAAATTTTTTGTACGCTTCAATTATGTTGTTGAGCGGGATTTTTTCGCTTATAAGAAAATCTGTGTTCAATTTTCCTTCCGAAATAAATTGAAGCAGTTCTTTACAGTGAACAGCATCTACTCCGCCTGTTTTAAAGGTTAAATTCTTGCCGTACATGGATGGAAGAGGGAGTGTCTGCGGCTTTTCATACATGGCAACAATCCCGACAACAGCATTGGGACGTGCAATCTGCCATGCCAGCTGAAAAGAATTGTCAGTGCCTGCTGCTTCTATTACTCCGTCAGCACCTCTGTTTTCTGTATATTCTTTTATGATTTTTTCGCAATTTTGTTTTTCCGGATTGATAATGATATCAGCCAGTTTATTTTGTTTTGCGATTTTTAATCTTGATTTATCAATATCTATTGCTATGATTTTAGCGGCACCCAGCAGCTTCGCACATTGCATTGCACACAATCCAACAGGCCCTGCGCCGATAACAGCAATTGTGTCATCCGGTTTTATTTCACACATTAATGCGCCAAAATAGCCGCTTGATAAAATATCCCCTGCAAAAAGCGCATTTTCATAGCTCACATTTTCAGGGATTTTTGTAAGTCCTGTGTTTGCATAAGGTACACGAACATATTCTGCCTGACAGCCGTCTATTGTGCAGCCGAGCTTCCAGCCGCCCTGTGCACAGTTGTTTATATATCCTCTTTTACAGAAAAAACATTCACCGCAGAATGTTTCGCAGTTTGCACTTACTCTGTCACCTATTTTCAGATTTTTTATTTCTGAGCCGGTTTCTACTACTTCTCCGACAAACTCGTGACCGAGAACGGTTTCTGGTATTGCCTGCGGTACAGCGTTACGAATAATATGCAGGTCGCTTGTACAAATAGATGACATTGTAACTTTAACAATTGCATCTTTGGGATGTTGAATTTTCGGAATCTGTTTTTCCGTAAACTCTATATTGCCGTCATTATGCCATATAAGGGCTCTCATTGTGTTTTTCATAGAATAATGATATAAAAATTTTTGTTTTATTTCAATAAAAATTGTTTTTTGTGATGATTTTTGAGTATGGTTATTATAGAATGTTGTTGTAATTTTTGTTCTGCATAAAAAGAATAAAAATTATTTAATAACTGTCTCTGTTGCTCAGTTGGCAAAACAAGCGGCGAGCTTGTGAATAAAAATTAGGCTCTATCCAACTGAGAATAATCGAGGCAGGCATACAAAATGCCCCGGTAGCTCAGTTGGATAGAGCGATAGCGTCCTAAGCTGTGCGTCGTTGGTTCGAGTCCAATCCGGGGTATTTTTGTAAACTCTAAAGTTTAAAAAATATGCGGACTCTCACGATTCGGATTTTCTGATGGAAAATCCTCACTGGTTCTACCCTTCGGGCATCCTGATGCGTACGGCTCGTGTTGCTCGCCTACGCCTCAAGCGAGTCCAATCCGGGGTATTTTTTGTTTTTTTCTTGTCTTTGATTATTGACGTTCACAAGGTTATGCACTTCATTTCAAGCTTGTGCTCATTTCGTGTCTCGCTCCCCGGACTGGGTTCGGGTTCCGCCCTCACACGGCGTCCGTCCGGTCACTATTTACAGACCTTAATTTTTTTTTAATTATTTGTGGTTCAGCCGTGACGCCATTTTCTTTAGCTCGCCTTAGCTCGCTAAGAAAAGAAGGCAAATCCGCTCTTGGATTATTGGCGTTCGTAAGGTTTAGTATTTCGTTTCGAAATTTTTTCTAAAATTTCTTCACTTCAATAACCTTACTCACATGGGCACTCGCTCGGCTTTTAAGCCTCGACTCCGTGCCCGCTCAAAATCCGCTCTTGGATTTTCTTCACGCTCGCACAGTTTTACAAAAAGCGTTTTCTTTTTAGGACATTATTGTTAAGTTCATATTTTAAATCTGAATATAATTTCTTTATAATTTATTAAGAAATATTAACAAAATTGGCAATATTTTGCATTTGTTAAGAAATGTAAATTCGAATTTTGAAAAGTCCGTAATCCAGATATAATAACCTATAGGATAGGATAGGATAGGATAGGATAGGATAGGATAGGATAAATGTTTCTTGATTAAAGTTTGTTTAAATAATTCCGTAATCAATAAAGTCCTTAAAAAAGGAGCGATATCTAAGAATAAGGAGTACAGATTATGGATCTTTCAACAAATTTTGACCGTTTTTCATTAAAGAATAGACGTTTGGCAATTCGAAGAGCTCGAAATAAAGAAACAGCAAAAAATGAATCCGCTATTCAAAAACAACAAAGCGCACAACCTGCTCAGCAAACAAACCAACCCTCAGCAGCTACTGCGAGTGCTGCTGATATCATTGGGATGCAAAATATGTATTTTGTTTCAAAAGCATCAACTCAAAAATCAGCAGATAATTCTGTTGAACAAGTACAGCGTTTGTCTGAAGCAGAAGCTATTGAACAGGGATATAAAATAATAAAAACCCCAGAAGATTTAGTAAATATGAAACTTAATAAAACTAATGAGAAATACATTTTGATGGGTGATATTGATCTGTCTGGTGTTAATTGGTCCAGCAAATTATTTTCAGGTAGTGAATTTAATGGCAACGGGTATACAATTTCTAACTTATCCGATGCTCTATTTTGGCAGATTTCTAACTCTGCTGTTATAAAAAATCTTAACATAAACGGTGCAAATTCATCAACAAGTGCAAATGTGTTCTCTGAGACACCTGGAGTATTAGTTGATAAAATATATGGCGAAGAAGTTCGTATTGAGAATTGTAATATTTCAAATGCTACGATAAAAATAGATACTGATGACTGGGATTACAGTGCAGGTATTTTAGCGGGCGTTACACATTGTAATACGCTTACAGTGTCAAATTGTCATGTTACATCCTCAGAAATTATTAGTGAGAGCCTCAGCAATGCTGATAGCCGACTAAATTTTGCAGGCGGTCTTCTTGGCGGTGTTCAATCTGAAAATCTTATAATGTCAGACTGTTCTTTTGATGGAAATATTGCAACCAATAGAACTCATGAATCTTATGATAATAATCATTTAATAGGCCGTTTCAATGGTAAAAATATATCACTAACAGGCTGCGGCACAGATAATACTAAGCCTGAAATAGAATACAAATTCCCTGATTTAATAGATATGAATCAGGATAAAAAAGATATGAGTACAGCCGCAGAAGAACAAGGATTAACAGAATCACCATGCGAAGGTGTTTATATAAAACAGGTGCGTTCTGGCAGCGGTTATAAGAATGTTGCGTATGTATGGAATTCAAACGATAAACAATTTGAACGCAGCAATGATATAAAATCTATTAATGAGGATGGTTCATATGTAAATGCTAAAGGACAATCTATTGATAAACCAGCAAATGAACAAATTGCTGCTCGTGTAGGCGGTTATACACCTACTGTAGAAGAAGGTACATATTACAAAGACGGTAAATATTATAACTTTGATGAAACAGCAAACGAATTTATTGAAATAGATAAAAGTTTATATGAAGTTCATGCTGATGCACAGGATGAAGTTCAGAATACACAACAGGATGAAGTTCAGAATGCAGCGCAGGATAAAGTCCAAAATGCACCGCAGGATGAAGTTCAAAATGCAGCGCAGGATAAAGTCCAAAATGCACCACAGGATAAAGTTCAAAATGCACCACAGGATAAAGTCCAAAATGCAGCACAGGATGAAGTTCAAAATGCACCGCAGGATAAAGTCCAAAATGCAGCGCAGGATAAAGTTCAAAATGCACCGCAGGACGAAGTCCAAAATTCAACTAATGCAGAAGTATCTTACAAATCGGACTTCAATTCTTACAATAACAATTTTGATCAGTATCACTCACCATTTAACTCTCCATTTGGCATACGATTGTTCTCGTTAAACCGTATTTTAAATTTTATTAGAATGCTTACATTTAATGCATTCTTTAATAGAAAAGATTAGCTTCAATAGGCAATAATAAACAACAAGGTAAAAATAAAGCATCTGTTATTTTTCAGGTGCTTTATTTGTTTTCTGAGCGTCTTTTTCTGCAAATTTAGTGCAAGGATTGAGAATCTTTTTCATCGTGGGTTTTATGAAAATGACTCCATTTAAATGACGGGTAGGTTTCTTTCATTTGGTCCCAATCAACATGGACATCAAATGCAAGACCTTTATTTGCAATTTCCCCTCTTCTTTCCTTTTCCCATTCTTTTATAAAGTCTATGCAGGCATGGTCTATGTAGTGTAACCTTTCTGCACAAAGTGTAATATTTTTATCTTTCGGAAGGCTTTCAAGCGCTTCAATCAATGTAGGAAGCTGGATAAATGTTATATTCCCGTGAATTTTGGCTGTTATTGTATTTGTCTTTGTATCTTCTTCTGTGTCTATATCTACTTTCAAGACTTTGTATGCGCTTTTTATCAGTGCACAGAAAAAACCTGCAAGTATACCTTCAAAAAGATTTGTAAAAAGTATTGCAACCAGTGTAATTATATAAATTGCAAATTCGCCTTTACTCAGTTTTAGAATATGTTTTGCGGCCTGTACATCAACAAGTTTGTAACCTGTGTAAACAAGTATCGCAGCTAGTGATGCTATAGGTATGTAATTTAATACAGCAGGCAGAAAACTAACAAAAAGCAGTATCCACAATCCGTGCAAAATTGTTGAGAATCTTGTTTGTGCTTCTGCATTAATATTCGCAGCACTTCTCACTATTACTCCTGTGATAGGCAAACCCCCGACAATTCCTGAGAGTGCATTTCCTACACCCTGCGCTATTATTTCTTTGTCATAATCGGTTTTTGACTTTGTACTCATTTTATCAATTGCCGTAGAAGTCAATAGTGTCTCTGCACTGGCAATAAATGTAATAACAAGAGCACTTAGAAGGACTTTTACATTGAATATATGCATAAGCATTGACGGGTTTATGAATTTAACTTCTGACCAGAAATTTGATTCAACCTGAATATAATTAATATCAAAGTTCAGTATGTTTGCAAAAGCTGAAGCAGCAATTACTGCCACCAGTGCGGAAGGAATTGATTTAAGTTTTTTGTAAGGGAGTGCATTCCAGCCTATTATTATAGCTATTGTCATTATCCCTACTATGCAGGCAAGATGATGTGCGGAACCGTTTAGAGGCAATACTGAATTGTATATAACCTGACCTAAATCCAGTATGTTTTCAATAAAAGAATTCTGTGGTTTGCTGTCAAGCATAATATGAAACTGTGACAAAAATATGGATATACCGATGCCGGCAAGCATTCCCTGTATAATTGCAGGAGAAATCGCTCTGAACCATTTACCGAATTTTAAAAATCCGAACAATATCTGTATCAGCCCGACGACAAATATTATTAAAAATAATTTGTCTAAACCAAGATTATGAATAATATCAACAACAATAAGAATTAATCCTGCCGCCGGCCCTGATACCTGAAGAGAATTGCCTGATAAAGCACCTACGATAATACCTCCTATGATACCTGAAACTATCCCGCAGTACACAGGCAGTCCGCACGCAATAGAAATACCTATTGCAAGAGGCATTGCTACAAGAAAAACTATAATTGAAGCAAGAAAATCTTTCTTAAACGAGTTAATATCTATATTTATCATTGCTGTTTCGTCCGTGTTGTAAACCGACTTTTATCATATCGATTAAACGGAGAATTTGCAATAATTTATCTGACTATATCTCAGAAATGAAAATATCTACATCAAATAGCTCACTGCGTTTGCAGCAAGTTTTGTCATAGCTGAGCTTGCATAATAATTTTTACATAGATTCTGTGCAAGGTTTTGCGCAGCAACACCGAAATTTTGAGTTGTCTGAATTTCTCTTAAAGCACCCTTTAAAATATCAGGAACGTTTCCGTCTGGATTTGTTTCGCTATAGGTTATATTCCCGTCTTTATCGGTATCAATATTTTCTGTCAGTTTTTCTACAGTATTATTTTCCAGAATTTTTTTTAATTGTTCATTTTTAGCGTCACGTGCGGTTTGTGCGGCTATTTCATTTTTTGATAGTGTATTATCTGCATTTTTGTCTATAGTATCAAAATTGCTTTTTAAATAATCAGCAAAATCTCTTGTGTCTGTATTTAAAAAGTTGGATGTATAAGTCTGAGCCTTTGAATAAAGCCCTGAAATAATGCTGTTTTGTAACAAATCTCCGTTATTTACCTGAAGACCCATAAACATTTCTCCCCATATTTATTTTTATTATAAATATCAGCAGAGAATTTTTTATCCGTCATTTAATGTAAATCATAATTTACTCAGTCCTGTGTTGAGAATTTTTTGTTTTAAAAGTGAAACTTATTAAAGTTTTTTTTATTCTATCCGAATATTAGAATATAAACACGGATATAATTTGATAACTGATAGCCAAGAAGAGATTATGCAAATTTAACAAAAATAGGTGAAACAAATATGACAAATAACGAAAACAAATTTGTAATAAAATCAGACATGAACACTGAACAAAAACATCAAGCTATGAAAAAGCTTATGGAACAATATGGATATTATGTATCTGATATTAACAGTGCTCTGGAGTATATAGACTTGTCAAAAGTAAATACAGATTTTGCTCCAACATTTTATACTATCTTAAAAAATGGCTATCTGGTGTACTTTAATGAATTTAACATCAGCTTCTTATACAAATCTATATTTGATGAACAGGTGATGAAGAATGTATATGTACTCATTGATGAAATGAAAAAGTGCGGATATGATGAAAGCTGTATAACATATGCTCTGGAGTACATAGAATGGAAAAAATCAACAACAGACCTTGCACTAACATTTTATACCATACTAAAAGATGGAGACTTGTTAAAGTATTTTTATGATTTTCCATACAAATCTGTTTTTGATGAACAGGTAATGAAGAATGTATCTGTGCTAATTGATGAGATGAAAAAGTGCAGATATGATAAATATGATATCGCATGTGCTCTAAGATACATAGACTGGGAAAAATCAAAAAATGACTTTAATCAAATAATTAATATAATAAAATTGAAACACAATTCTTTGACAGTATTACATTATATGAATTATGACAAACCGGCTGCAACTTATGAAATATTAAAAATTATGAAATATCATAAGATTTGTTCGGATAATATGAATTCTGTCTTTTCTTCTAAATCAAGCGAGATTTATAGATCATATGAAAAAATATATAAAGATGTAACAATCTCAAATAAAGAAAAACAGCTGGTAAAAGAACTAAAAAAAATGGGAAATGCCAATAAAAGAACAGATGATGTTATTTCAGCTCTTATATCGGGTATTATTTTGTTTTATTTTCTTTATATTTTTCTTCATCGTTTATCATTAATATGATTTAAAAATTCATAAAACAGACATACGGGTTGAATGTTTTAGTATTTATTGTTCAACCCGTATGAATATTTAAAATTTATGTAAAAAAAAACCGACTTACGCCGGTTAAACTTTACCACATATTAGAGAGAGGAATTAGAGAGAGAGAGAAGTATAAACTTTTTTTATTTCCTCTACTATATATATTCCACTATGTAAAAATTTTATAACATATTTAAAATCAAATTTAATATTTCTTTACAAAGAATAGAAAAATAACAAAAAAATTTGTTTTAGTTTTTATAACAAATAAACAAAAAAGGAGAATATATGAACAATATTTCATTTAAAGCGCGTATATTCGGGTTAAACAATAGTTCAGTAAAAGATGACTTTGAAAAAAAGACAATGAATGACTATCAGCATGCAATTCGGATATTCAAAGATAAAGATACAGGTCTTGATATTTTTATTATGAGCAAAGAGGGAACACCAAGCGTCAAGTATCTAAATATACTTAATTCACCAAAAAATGGTGAATACAAACTGGAACAGCTCTTAAAAATATTTAAAATTTTAAAAATAAAAGAAGCACAAAATATAGTTACACAAAGAAAAAGAAATAAAATAGAAAACGATTTTGTAAATGAATTAAAAGAATTTATAAAAGAAAAAGAACTGGAAGAACAACAAAAGAAAAAAACAATTGTAAAAATAGTTGAAAACAATGATAAAATATCTTCCAATGATACAGAAAGTATCCTGCAGAACATTAAAGAATTAGATTAATAAAAAAACGCTCCGCTAAATAAATATAAATAGCGGAGCATTAAAATTTATGAAAAATTACTCTTCAGTATCTTGAGTTTTTTCATTTTCAGGAATTCTCATTGCATAGAAAGATCTCCATACAAATATCAACGCAATCACAAGGAATATCCATCCTGCAATAGGAGCGATATGTCTGAATGATTCATTGATAGAGATTTCCATAGCTAATAAACCGAATAAAGTTGTGAATTTGATAATCGGGTTCATAGCTACTGAAGAAGTATCTTTGAACGGGTCACCTACAGTGTCGCCTACTACCGTAGCATCATGCAAAGGTGTACCTTTTTCACAAAGATCACATTCAACGATTTTCTTAGCATTATCCCAGCATCCGCCTGCGTTTGCCATAAATACAGCCTGGAATAAGCCGAATACGGCAATTGCAATCAGGTAACTTACAAAGAATGCTACAGGAGCAACTGTTTTGCAAGCCGGAGCTGAAAGACAAGCAAATGCGAGAGCAAATGCAAACAATGCGATGAAGATGTTAATCATACCCTTTTGTGCGTATTGAGTACAAATCTTAACAACTTCTTTTGAGTTTGAAACATTTGCTGTTTTCACTGATTCATCATCAAGTTTGATATGGTTTTTAATATATTCAACCGCTCTGTATGCACCTGTTGTAACAGCCTGCATAGAAGCGCCTGAGAACCAGTATATTACTGCGCCGCCTGCTAAGAAACCGAGCAGCGTATACGGGTTAAGTACATTCAATACAGCTTCCGGTTGAATACCGAGTGTATTTTTAATAACCAGAATCAATGAGAAAATCATTGTTGTTGCACCAACTACAGCTGTACCGATAAGAACCGGTTTAGATGTAGCTTTGAATGTGTTGCCGGCACCGTCATTTTCTTCAAGCTGCTGTTTAGCAACTTCGAAATTCGGTTTGAAACCGAAGTCTCTTTCAATTTCTTCAGCAACGCCTTCTCTTTCTTCAATCAAAGACAACTCGTATACTGACTGTGCGTTGTCAGTAACAGGACCGTAGCTGTCTACAGCAATTGTAACAGGTCCCATACCGAGGAAACCGAAAGCAACAAGGCCGAAAGCAAATATTGAAGAATAAATCATCAATGTTTCCGGAATCATTGTGCTGAAGAAATAAGATAATCCCATTAAGAATACGATTACCATACCAATCCAGAAGCCTGAGAAGTTACCTGAAACAATACCGGAAAGTATTGTCAAAGATGAACCGCCTTCACGAGAAGCTGTAACAACTTCTTTTGTGTGAGTAGCATTCGGGCTTGTGAATATTTTTGTAAATTCAGGAATCAAAGCAGCACCCAATGTACCGCAAGAAATGATACCTGCTAATACCCACCAGATGTTTTCACCAACCGGTGCCAGTAACCATTTGCTGACGCCAAAAGTCATACAAATAGAAAGTATAGATGTTAACCAAACAAGGTTTGTTAACGGTTTTTCAAAATCAAGTTTTTCAGATTTGCCGAATAAAACTTGAGTTAAACCTGTATTAATCCAGTATGCAACTACTGAAGTAACGATCATGAGGAATCTCATTGTGAAAATCCATGTCAAAAGACGAATCTGATTGTCAGCACCGGCAACAGCCAATAAAATAAATGAAACAAGAGCAACACCTGTTACACCGTATGTTTCAAAACCGTCAGCTGTAGGTCCGATAGAGTCGCCTGCGTTATCACCTGTACAGTCAGCAATAACACCGGGGTTTCTCGGGTCATCTTCTTTAATTTTGAACTGAATTTTCATCAAGTCAGAACCGATATCGGCAATTTTTGTAAAAATACCGCCTGCAACACGAAGAGCAGAAGCACCTAATGATTCACCGATTGCAAAACCGATAAAGCAGGCACCTGCCAGTTCTCCGGGAACAAATAACAAAATAATAAGCATCATGATAAGCTCTACACTAACGAGCAATACACCGATACTCATACCTGCTTTCAAAGGAATATTCAATACTTTTAAAGGATTGCCTTCCAAAGAAGCAAATGCTGTTCTTGCATTAGCAAGGGTATTCATTCTGATACCGAACCATGCTACACCGTAAGAACCCAAAATACCGATTACAGACCATGCAAGGATTATCAATACCCCTTTTAATCCCATGTGCTGTAAACCGCCGAAGTAAAATGCAATACAAGCACCAATCAGTACTTCTAATGCAAGCAAAAATTTACCCTGTTGAATAAGGTAAGTTTTGCAAGTTTCAAAGATAGTATTCCCGATTTCAGCCATTGCTGAGTGAACTTTGTAATTTTTGACCTTGATAAATTCACTTAAGCCAAAAATCAAGCCTAAAACGGAAATGCCGATACCCCAAAGCAGCAGTTTAAAGCTGTCCGGGTCGGCAGAAAGATTTGGTACAACCAAATCGGCTTCCCCTGCAAATGCAGAGTTGGCTGCCATAAATAATGCAGAAACACCAAGTGCTGCACCTTTAAGCAGTCCAGACCATTTTTTTAAGATAGCCATTTTTTCTCCCTTGTCCTATTCCATCAAAAGGACCTTTTCTACACATACCCTCATTGTACATAAAACTCGCATTTTAGCAAGAACTTAATACTTAAAATTTTATAAACTATTATAAATAGTATTTTCATCTATAACAGGGATTTGATTATTTATTTGCGGCAGAAATATTTGTTTTATGAGCGATTCCGCTAATTTAATTTTCCCGTTCAATTCAACTTTTACATTATTGTTTAAACAATTTGTATCTTGATTATATAAATCTTTTATTTTTAAAATTTCAATATCTTTAAATATTTTTTTCAAAAGTTTGATATAAGGCAGACAAGTTGAACTTTCATCAAAATAAAATTGGTTAACAAAGCCTGCACAATCGATATCATTTACTGCAATACACGGTTTTATTCCGGGTTTCATTTCCTGCATTACGGCAAGTAAAAGTTTAGCTGCACAAATTTTTTTATGTTTAGCAGGAGCTTCACTGTAAACCAGTGAACTGTAACAATCCTTGAGTACGTTATTATTAAATGAGCTACCGTCTTCTTTATAAAAATCAATTGCTGTTATTGTCTTATCTTTAGGATTTATAATCACATTACTCCAGCAGCAGTCAAAAATCATGTCGTGCTCTTTTGCATAGCAGATTTGCCGGAAAAACTTTTGAAATGAACTGACTGGCATTTCCTCCAATATTTTATTTACTTCACTTTGACTTATATCATAATATTTGTATAAAGTAACAAGGTACGGCGGATAACCTTCCAGATACTTCATAACTCTTACATCGTCAGGAAGTTTTGCAACAATGTGGTTAATTTTATCTTCTACCGTTAAATCCTGTGATACAGGCTTTTTTATTTTAGGAATTTTCTTATTTGAAACTCTGACACAGTATGGCTCATCAGTAACACGGTAGACAGATGCTTCCGATCCGGAGCCGATATAATTATATGGATTATTCACAGATTCTGAAATTTTTGAAATAATTTCATCCTCATTGAGTGATAGTAAATTACTTTTTGAAAATGAAACAGTATCACTTTGCATGGCTTTATCAGCACTGGAAAACGATACGCTATAACAGCGGCGTTCTTTATTACAATTTTTTGCCGGTGCATATTGCTGTATATTAAAATTTTGAATAAAATTTACTTTCACAAGAACTATAAAACACAGGAAGCTAATAAATTGCCTAAAATTTAAAATACATTTGTTCTTGTAATGTTTTTGAACTTTGTAATGCTGCCTTGAAACAACAAATCAATAGTTCCGACAGGGCCGTTACGGTGTTTTGCTATAATAACTTCCGCCTTGCCACGGTTTTCGGTATCTTCTTTGTTATAATATTCGTCACGGTATATAAACATTACAATATCAGCATCCTGTTCAATAGCACCGGATTCTCTCAAATCTGACAGCATAGGTTTTTTATCAGTACGCTGTTCTACCGCACGTGAAAGCTGAGAAAGAGCTATTACAGGAACACTGAGTTCTCTTGCCAGAGCTTTTAATCCTCTTGATATACCGGAGATTTGCTGGTTTCTGTCATCTCCATTGCCTGTGCCTTCCATTAATTGAAGGTAATCTATTACAATCAAGCCCAGTTCTTTTTGCTCCATTGCCAGTCTTCTGCATTTTGCACGAATATCCATAACGCTTGCACCGGCACAGTCATCAATAAAAATAGGAGCATCAGCAAAAAGATTCATTGCCGTAGTCAGTTTTTCCCAGTCTTTTGCCTGCATATTTCCTGTTTTTAGTTTTTGTGTATCTACCTCTGCTTCGGAGCACAACATACGCTGGACAAGCTGTTCTTTAGGCATTTCAAGAGAAAATATAGCGACAGGCTTTCTGGCTTTTAGTCCTACGTGTTGTGCGATATTTAGTGCAAATGCGGTTTTTCCCATAGAAGGACGTGCTGCAAGAATTATTAAATCAGATTTCTGAAGTCCCGAGGTCAGTGCATCCATATCATAAAAACCTGTCGGAACACCAATAAGCTCGTCTCTATGCTCATAACGGTATGAAATCTGTTCATAACTTGTCAAAACCAAATCTTTTACAGATACTAAATCAGACGTATTTTTTTGTTGTGCGATATTAAAGATTAATTTCTCCGCATTATCAAGAGTAGCCTCGGTTGAAGAATTATCATATGCCATCTCTACTATTTCGGAACCAGCGTTTATAAGTTCTCTTTTTATTGCTTTTTCCTGAACAATCTTGGCATAGTATTCAATATTTGCAGTAGTAATTACGTTCATTGCAAGGTCGTTTATATAGGCTCTTCCGCCAACTTTTTCAAGATTACCCTGCTCATTTAAAATCTCTGAAACAGTTACAATATCTATTGCCTGATTCTTTGTAAACAGCTCTACAATTGCATCATAAATAAATCTGTTTGCAGGTTTATAAAAGCTTTTTGAAGAAAGCAAATCAGCAATTTTGTTAAAGCATACAGGGTTTGTCAGTACAGCACCAAGAATGGCTTCTTCCGCATCTACATTTTGCGGAGGAATTCTTTGAATTTTCCCCTCACTTGTTTTTACAAGACTGTTTGCCAATTTTTAAAACCTTTCTTAAAGAATATTATATTCCGCTCAAAATTTTTATTCAGTAAAACTTCGCAAAAATTAACTTTTTGAAAAAATCCGACAAATGGACAGTTTATAGAGCAATGACAATATAAAACGTCTTTTATAAAAATAGAATAAGAGGAAAATATATGTTTAAAAAAATTATTGTACCAAAAGAAGAACTTCATTACAGAAATGACGGAATAGAAAACAAATACCTTATTAATGAAGGAAACAGAGCACTGGGAATATTTGCTGCAACATCAGGAACAGTGGTACCAACACAAATTTCTCCGCAAGATGTTTGTTTCTATGTAATTGAAGGTCGAATAGAAATAAATACAGACGACAAAAAATTTGAAATGAAAGAAGGAAACCTGCTTTTGGTACCTAAAACAAGCGCATTCACTCTTAATTTTTTAGAGGATACAAAAATTCTTACAGCAAGATTATGATATTAGCTAAATATCATAAACATTGCCCAGTAATGTCTGATATTGTCTTCATCAGAAAACGGAAGAAGAAAATTCTTTTTAGACGGTCTAAACATTCGTCTAAAATCCCGTACTAAACTTTTCTTAAACTTTTTAACCCTGGACATAACACTTGTTTTCATCATATTTTTCCTCGCCTACCTGCAGAGCAAACTGCGCAAATAAATCACAATACACCATATAGATATAGAAAATAGCAAACGGAAGCAGTAACCCAAATATCTGAGCATTTATCAATATTACAGAAAGAACACAACCACAAACTGCAATAAGCAAACAGTCAGTTACCAGTATCACATATCCGTTTATATTATTTTTAATTAAATCAAATGCTTTTTTCAGATTAAAAAACGATTTGAATCTAAAATCCAATGCAAAATTTAATGCAAGCATTATATAAAATACTGCATACATAACAACAAGAATACATCCTGCCAGTATAAAAGGTATAGAAGCCAAAGATGGTGTCATCGGAGCAAAGAGCATTATAAACCCGAACACAAGTAAGAATGGAGCCAGCAAAATTATCGAGGCAATGTATGCTTTAAAACCTATATACAGATAATATGAACAGTATTTCCACGAGGCAAGACGTCCATGAAAATGTACAATTCTGTTATGCAATGTTTTAAAAAAATATCCTCTGACAATAAAAGCAGTAACCGCAAATAGTATTGCAAACAGGCTGACAAGATAATAATTTACAGGATTAAATAAAAGTCTTTGAATTCCTGGAAATACATAAACAAAACATGGAAAAAACATCAGCAAACCGCCGATAAAAATTTTCTTTACCCATTTTTTATCCTGCAGCACAAAGGAAAACGCCTGTTTTAGACTAATACCCATTAGTACGCTCCATACAAATTATAAATAATAAACACACTATCATTGTAGCACTTTTTTGAACAAAATGATAGTGTGTTTATTAAAATTTTTTATAAATTTCTATCTTTGTAAAGCCAGAGTCTTTTGTGCGAATTGTCCAATCATATTAGTGATAGTAACTGCCATAGCAAATACCAGTGATAAAATAATAATTCCTGCAATTATAAATAGTATAATTGAGATAAATGCAGCTGATTTCAAGAACAATGCGCCTATAAGACCGGCAAAAAATCCTATTATAATTATAGGAATTATGTATACAATGTATACTACTATATTCATAATATAAAGTATCAAAAAATTAATCGCTTTATCTTTTGTATTGATTAAACTGATAGCTGCCTGAAAATCTACCATTGATAAAATTTTAGTGTTCTTTGCAAAATTTATAGACAAAAGTATTAAGAAAATCGAATATATTAACGAAAGAAGATTGCTAAATAACGCATACAAACCTGCTGCTGATTTTGCCAGAGCCATATGAAGAATTAATCCTATCACACAGAAAGGAAGAGCAAACAGTATTGTTCCTACAAGATATTTAAAACCGATTACAAAAGATGTTGCACCGTTTTTAAATATGTTGCCTAATTCGTCTCCGCCTTTTATAAGTCTGCCAAGATACTCCACTAAATACCCGCCTGTAACAAGATTCAGAATCGGAATACAAGAAACAAGCCCACCTAAAAACATTCTAGCAAAACCGCCATCTCTATTCCAAGGTGCTTTAAAAGCTTTTGCAATATCTAAATACATAAATCATAAACTCCTATTTTTACTAACCAAACAATACTTCCACTTCATAAAAAGCACAAGCAAACTTACGTCTAATTATATAAATTTTATATAAGTTTTGTCAAGTTAGCCATTTCTATTGCTGTCTTTGCGGCATCAGCACCTTTGTTACCCGCTTTTGTACCGGCTCTTTCGATTGCCTGTTCGAGATTATCAGTAGTGAGCACACCAAAAATAACAGGCACACCTGTTTGCAATGCAACCTGAGCAACACCTTTTGATACCTCGGCTGCGACAAAATCATAATGATCGGTTGAACCTTTAATAACAGCTCCCAGTGTGACAATCGCATTATATTTACCCGTATTTGCTGCTTTTTTTGCTATAACAGGAATTTCAAAAGCGCCCGGGGTCCAGATTACATCAATAGTATCTTCCTTTATGCCGTGTCTGACAAATTCGTCTATTGCTCCGGATAAAAGTTTTGAACCTATAAATTCGTTGAATCTGGAAATTACTATACAAAATTTTTCATTATCAGTTGTAAAATTACCCTGTATTACATTTGCCATTGTTGTTCTCCCGTTAACTTACTTTAAATAGATTTTACAATACAAATTCCGTGTTTAAAAGTACTATTGCCGTAATTTTTACAAAATAACCCGTTAAATAGACTAAAGGCTAATATAAAAACGCTCATGTATGGACAAAAATTTTTATAGTTGTCATATTTATGGAGAGAAATTATGTCATACCTAAAAAAACACACACGACTTTTTTTCAGTATTGCATATTTATTTTTTATTTATGGAATTTTTATCGCATGTATAACAAGTTTTTTATAGATATTAAGAAATGTAAAAATGAAAATTTCTTAATATTATTCACTTTTAGCAATTATTAAAAAAAATGGTAGCAAAAAATTTTATTTTTGAATTTAATAATAAAAAGAAGTGGTCTCATAATGAATAAAGAGAAAGGGAAAGGAGTAAGCATGTCTGTAGATAAAGTCATGTCCAACAGTCCGTTTGCAAAAATGCAGCAAATTGCAAAACCGCAAACTGTAAATACGCAAGGAGTTTCTGTACAAACAGCTCCGGCTGCACCTGCTCAGCAAACAAAAAACAAAAACGTGAAAAAAACACCGATTGTAGTTAGTGCAATAGCTCTTGCTGCACTTGGAGCAACAGCTTATGTAAAAAGAGATAAAATCAGTCAGCTGATTAAAAATAGCAGCAAACAAAGCACAGCAAAATTACAAGAAAAAATTACTAAACTAAAAGAACAATACCGGTCAGAGGCGCTGAGAGTTTTAAACGAAAACATGAATGGAACTGTTGTAAAAATTGAAAATATTGAGCCTGCTGCAGCCATACGTTCCGCAACACCAAATCTGGAAAATAAATTCCATCAGGCTGCAAGCTGGATTGAAGAAGCATATTTAGAAGGATATTCAAGAGCAGACTTGAAAGACGGCAAAAATATCCTAAATTATATTCACACAAGAATAGGTTCTGAGAATAACACTCTTGCACAAATGTATGCACAAATGCCTAAAGAAGAAGCAGAAGTAAGACTCCAGCAGTTTGCAACAGAAGCAATAAGTAAGGATTCTCACACAGGTATGACACCATCTGAATTTATTAAAGACATGTGGGATGTCATTATACCCAAAGCAAAAGCAGATCTTGAAGCATTGAAATAAAAATCAAAAAATAAGAGGGGAAATCCCCTCTTATTTTTTTCTATAAATTACGCAATTTAAAATATTCTTTTATACTATGTTCATCTTTTACAAGTTGAGATTTTAATTCTGGCAGGGATGAAAATTTAACTTCGCTTCTTATTTTTTTATAAAAATATATTTTTATATCTTTGTCATAAATATTTTCATTAAAATTAAATATATGTGTTTCCAGCAATAGCTCTTTTCCGTTTACAGTAGGTCTTTTTCCGAAATTAGACATCCCTTTATATTTTTTCTTGTCTATTTCAACAATTACAGCATAAACGCCTCTTTGAATATTTATAATATTTTCAGGATATTTGATATTTGCTGTCGGAAAAGATATGGTTCTACCAATTCTATCACCAGTGATAACACGACCTTTTATATAGAAATAACCGCCAAGCAAATTCGGAATATTTTCTGTACAACCATCTTGAATCAACTGCCTTATTTTTGAGCTGCTTATAAGGGTATTGTTAAATGTAATAGGAGGAATTTCAAAGAACTTGTAACCAAATTCCTTCTGGCAGGCTCTCAAAAAAACAGCATCTCCCAGTTTATTTGCTCCAAAATAATGATTAAACCCTGTAGTTATAAATTTGGGTGAAAAGTATTTTACTAAAAAGTCTTTAAGATAATCATATGCAAGAGCATCTGCAATATTTTCATCAAAATCCAGTACATAAGCATAATCTAGTCCTTGCTGCTCTATCAATGCAAGCCTGTCATCTATAGATAAAATATATTTAGGGATTCTGTTTTGAAGATAACACAGAGGATGTTCCCTAAATGTAATAACAGCAGACGCCAGACCATTTTGCCGTGCCAGGTTAACTGTATTTTTCAAGACAACTTTATGCCCCTGATGCACACCATCAAAAAAGCCGAGACATATTGATAAATTAGGATTATGATTTAATGCGTTATAAATTTTCATATCCATATAATTATAATATAAAAAGAAGAATTTCCGATTTAAATGTTTTTAGCTTAGTGATTATAATAATATATAAAGTTTATTACTAAAATCTTAACAAATACCAGCTGCTTTGGTCAAAGAACATTGCTATAACTGGCTTTTAGAATATTAAGAAAAAGTAACATTAGTTAACATAACATTCATTGTATTTGCATGTTACTCAAATTAGTGTTATAATAATAATGTTATTAATGTTTCGGCTAGTGTAAAAACCTTACGAGGGTCGGGATGTAAGATTGAGTCTTTTGACTTATTGATTACAAAACCCCTCGTTTTTTTTTACCTTTTTAGTTTTTATGTGTATAGATATTTGCGTATCTTAAACAAATAATATTTACAAAACTAATCATTATATTGCTAAAACATTAAAAAATTTCTATAATAAGTATTGAAAGGTTATTAATTTAAGTATCTCATAAAGAGGTACTTTTTTTATGCTAAAATTAAAAAATGCAAAAGCTAAAATTTTATTTGACCCTGACCGTATACATTATGTGTTTTTCCCTGACACCGGTATTTGCACAACAAACCATTATTACGATGCCATCGTCTGATGTATTGCCAGGCGGAGAAGTCATATTAAAACAATCAAACAGATTTTCTACCTTCGGCAATGGCTTTGTTTCTCTTACACCGCAAATTATAATGGGCGCCGGCAAAGACACAGAAATATCAATCGGAGCAGGAACAAATATACAAAGCGAAGATACATCTGTAAAACTCAACATCACTGCAAAAAAAGTATTCAGGATAAAAAAATCTGTCAGGTTTACAGTTGGCGGCAACATTAATCCATCTCTAACAGAAGGCAGAAATCCCGACAGTATGATATATGCCCACGGCTCATATCTTTGCAGAAAAACAAGAACAACGCTTACAGCCGGTGGTTTTGTCGGAGGACAGGGACAGATGCCTTCTCTAACAGGCGCAATGCTCGGTATAGACCAGACAATTATCCCAAATAAACTCAGAATAGTAGCGGATTATGTATCAAGAGATGAATCATGGGGCTCTTTTGCTGCAGGCCTAAAAATCAGACCTGAACCTACAACATCTATAACTACAGCTGTAATCATTCCGAACAATAACGAAGATAGAGTAGCATTTTCTGTCTCTATTTCTAAATACATTGGCAAAGTTATAAAAGAGCCAGTGAACAACGAATTACAAGAAAAGGAGAAATTATAGTATGAAAAAAGTATTACTGATTTTTGGTATTTTTTGTACGCTGCTATGTTTTTCATCTACAGCCATAGCTGATAATGATGATTCTGCTTGTAATATCAGTACAAAAAACTGCCAGGGGGCAGATTTGGAGAAAGGTAATTTTGAAGCAAGAAATTTAGAAGGTTACAACTTCGAAGATGCAGATTTGGAAGAAACCAATTTTAAAAATGCAAATCTAAAAAATGCAAATTTTAAAGGTGCGGATATAGAAAAAGCAGATTTTGAAGGTGCTAATTTAGAAGGAGCAAATTTTTCTGACGCTGATTTGGAAGAAGCAAATCTAAAAAATGCAAATATAAAAGATGCTAATTTTAAAAATGCAGAACTGGAATATGCAATATGGACAAACGGAAAAGTCTGCGGAGCCGGTTCTGTAGGCTCATGCTGGTAAATTTTTATAATATCTTAATAACTCATTAAACTTGTTTCTTGTATAATAAAAACACTCTATAGAGAAAGGATAAACATTGGAACATCTTCATTCATTCATAAGCTATTTTTCAAAACTTTTTGTGACGCTTGATGCTATCGGCCTGGCTCCAGTATTTATTGCACTCACAGCACACACAAAAGATAAATGGCGAAATATTATGATGAATAAAGCCATTGTAATTGCATTTTTCATTCTTATATTTTTTGCATATACAGGTTCCGTTGTTCTGGATTTACTTGGTATAAGTTTAACAGCTTTAAAAATTGCAGGTGGTATTTTACTGTTAATAATGGCTATTGACCTTGTCCTTGGTAATCCTGAGCCGGCTATGAATAATGAAAACAGAGAAGAACGCAAAGAATCAATGAAAAGAACCGATATTTCTGTTTTCCCTCTTGCTATTCCTTTACTTTCAGGACCGGCAACTATTACAATGCTTACTATATGTATGAAAAATGCTCAGGGAAACGTTATTGACCGTTCATTAATCATAGCGGCATTGTTTTTTAACCTCGTTGTATGCTGGCTTATTTTAAAATTTGCTTCTAAAGTTAGTAAAATATTAGGTAAAACAGGTGTCAGTGTAATAAATAGAATAGTCGGTATTCTGCTTGCGGCAATGTCCTGCGAATTTCTTATGACAGGGCTTATAGAAATAATAAAGAGTGCCAGGTAATTAAAATGAAAAAAGAATTAATAGAAAAAATAAATAAATTAAAAAAAGAAAAAAATGCAATTATACTGGCTCATACATATCAAAATGTGGAGATTGATGAAATTGCTGATTTTTCCGGCGATTCTTTATATCTCAGCCGACAGGCCGCAAAAACTGATGCGGATATTATAGTTTTTGCCGGAGTATATTTTATGGCAGAAACAGCAAAAATATTATCTCCTAAGAAAACTGTTTTGCTTCCGAATATTAATGCGGGTTGTGAGATGGCCGACAAAATTAATCTAAAACAGCTGAGAGAATTTAAAGCAAAATATCCTGATATTCCTGTTGTATGTTATGTCAACTCCACAGCCGAAGTAAAATCAGAATCGGATATTTGCTGTACAAGCGCAAATGCTGTCAATGTAGTTAAATCTTTAAATAGCAGTAAAGTTCTTTTTGTTCCAGATAAAAACTTAGGTGCTTATGTTCAATCCTGCCTTAATGGTATTGAAGTTATCACATATCCCGGTTTTTGTCCGATTCATCATAATATAACAATAAATGATATTGAAAAACAAAAAGCTTTACATACTGACTCAAAAATAATGGTGCACCCTGAATGCACAAAAGAAGTAACTGATATGGCAGATTTCGTCGGTTCAACAACCGCAATAATCAAGGCTGTTAAAGAAAGTAATAATAAATCTTTTATTATAGTTACAGAAAAAGGCGTAGTAGAAAGGCTGCAAAGAGACTGTCCAGATAAAGAATTTGTACTTATAAATGAAAATGCCGTATGTAAAAGTATGAAACTGCTTTATCTTGAAGATATTTATAATTCTTTAATAAACAATGAATTTGAAATAAATGTTGATGAATCAACTGCACAAAAAGCAAAAATAGCCATAGATAGAATGATTAGGGTTAATGCATAAAGTGTTGTACATTACATTAAGATATGTGATATCATCAAATTACTCTGACTATTTTTGACTTATTAACGCTTACAAGGTTAAATAGAGCTCATTTCCAATTTTTACATTTTGTTTACCTTGTTCACATGGCTGTTCGCACACTTCATTCTACTCCACAGCCGCACTTTCACTGTTTACAAATCAATAATACAAAGAAAAGCTATTGATAATTTCGTGAAGCCATTTTGCACGTTTCGCCTCCGCTCAACGGCAAAAGAAGATAAATCCGCTTGTTGAATCTGAGCAATAGACAAGTTCAACGTTTAACAACAAGTAGTCGGAATCAGTTAACTATATGAAAAATGTAAATAATCATTAATCAATTTTTTATAATTAGCAAAAAATTTATTGTTTGCTTTTCTAATCATTGTACTGGACTAAACGGAGAGATTATGGCAATTCATTCTATCAATGCAATCAACAATATCAGTTTTACTTCAAGAAAAAGGCCTAAAACATCACAAAAAGAACCTAACCGCAGAGCAACGCCCGCAATAAGAGTTTTACCGCTTGCAATAGCAATGATTCCTGTCGGTACTGCTGTTACATCTTGTGTTCAGGATAATCGCAAAGTTTTTGAAGTAGGCTGGTTGGATGTTGCAGCTAACAGGTTAAGTGATGAAGATATCAAAAGGATAAACGAAACCCGTCAGGCACCAAAGAACACTGTCTTTCAAAAGATTGATGAAACGACAACAGAAACTTATACTGATTCTCAAGGGAACACTCAAACCAGAATTGTCAAAACAGGCGGCTGGCATTATGAACTTGTTAATAACCTGATGGGTACGGAAACAGGTACAACTATTTTACCGGATGGTTATACCGTACAAAAAGACATATTTGGCTTTATCGAAATTGTTGAAGATGGAACTAAGGGAATATTTTTGAAAAAAAATAATAAAAATGAAGCAGAAATAAAGAAAAAAGATACAATAAAAAATGATGTAGGCTATCTTCAGGCTGCGACAGGATTATTGACGGATAAACAGATAGAAAACATAAACAAATCAGGTGTTGTCCCTGATGGTACAATTATTGTAAAAACTTCTGACGGCAGATATGAACTTGAAAACGACAGGCTCGGACTAAAAAAGGGTACAAGACAAATCCCTTCCGGATATGAAATAAGAAAAGATTTATTAGGATTTATGGAAATCGTGCCCGCGGATCAAAAATCAATATTTTTAAGAAATAAATCCAAAACAACATCTGATACTGTTAAAAACAATAAAGATATAAATTTTCTTCAAGCAGAAACAAGCCTATTAACAGATGAACAAATTAAGGAAATAAACAAAACAAAAAAAATGCCTGAAGGTACTGTTATTGCTAAAGATGAGAATGGAAATTATTACATTACAAGTGATATTTTAAATTTGCAATCAGGTACACGAACACTGCCAAAAGGTTATGAAGTTAAAAAGGACAAGCTTGGTTTTGCAATTGTTGTACCGGCCGGTACCAAAGGAATTTTGATAGATTAATGCACAAATAGGCACCAATCAATTTCTTTATATAATCCAGCATACTATCTCATCAAACTATTTTTTTACAAAAAGACAGGTACCTGACATTATGCAGGTACCTGTCTTTGATTTATACTGTATCGGTTATTTTACAAGTTCACCGACGGCTTTGAACATAGCCATTCTCTTAGCAGCATCTTTTTCTGCCTGAGAATAAAGTTCTTCAGCATGTTCAGGATTTGTCTTGGCGAGCTGTTTGTATCTGCCTTCGCTTCTGATAAAGTCCTGATAGCTTTCTTTAGGATCTTTCGCATCCCAGGTGAACGGCTGTTCATTAGCTGGGTTGTATCTGTATAACGGATAGTAGCCTGCTTCAACAGCACGTTTTTGTTCAGTTTGGGTTTTACTCATATCGATACCGTGAGCGATACAAGGAGCATAAGCAAAGATTATAGAAGGTCCGTTGTATGCTTCAGCTTCCTGGAATGCTTTAAGAGTTTGTGCTCTGTCAGCACCCAATGCAACTGATGCAACATATACGTAACCGTAAGACATGCTCATCAAGCCCATGTTTTTCTTGTAGGTCGGTTTACCGCCTGTAGCAAATTTTGCAACAGCACCTGTAGGTGTAGACTTAGAAGCCTGACCGCCTGTGTTAGAGTAAACCTCTGTATCGAGTACGAGGATGTTTACGTTTTTGTTTTGAGCAAGAACGTGGTCAATACCGCCGTAACCGATATCATTAGCCCAGCCGTCACCGCCGATAATCCAAACTGATTTGTCTGTAAAGTAATCTTCAAGTTCTCTTACTTTAGCCATATCAGGGCATGGAACATCAGAGTATTTAGCAAGAACTGCTTTTGCTTTGTTTTGAGCAGCAACTGCTTCTTCTGTTTTTGAGTTATCCCAGTGAGACATTGCTTCGTTTAAAGCTTCTTTTAAGTCAGCAGGTGTTTTTTCGTTTTCAAGAACTTTTTCAACATAAGTTTTTAAAGTATCTCTGTTTTGATCAACTGCCAATCTCATACCAAAGCCGAATTCAGCATTGTCTTCAAACAGTGAGTTAGCCCATGCCGGTCCTCTTCCTTCTTTTGTTTTTGTGTAAGGAATTGTCGGGAAAGTACCTGAGTAGATTGAAGAACAACCTGTTGCGTTAGCAACGATAGCGTTTTCACCGAACAATTGAGAAACCAGTTTAACGTAAGGTGTTTCTCCGCAGCCTGCGCAAGCGCCTGAGAATTCAAACAACGGTTTTCTGAGCATTGCACCTTTAATTGTTTTTGTAGTGTTTTTGCCCATAACATTGTCAGGTAATTCGTCAAAGAATTTTTCGTTTACGCATTCGCCGGCAGCTTCTTCTGCTTCTACAGAAGACCATGTAAGAGCCTGTTTTTCAGGGTTCTTATTAGCAGGACACTGGTCAACGCAAACGCCGCAGCCTGTACAATCTTTGCAGTAAACCTGAACTTTAAAGTGTTCGCCGTTGAGGTTTGGTTTTGCTTCTACTGTGTTGAAAGATTCAGGTGCATTGCCGAGATTTTCTTTTTCAACAAGTTTAGTTCTGATTGCAGCATGCGGACAAGCAGAAGCACAGATACCGCATTGGATACAAGCTTCTGAATTCCAGTGTGGAACACGCGGTGCAATTGCACGTTTTTCCAAACAAGATGTGCCTGTCGGGATTACACCGTCATTAGACATTGCTGATACAGGAATGTCATCGCCTTTTTGTCTCATTGACGGTTCAATGATTTTCTTAGCAAAGTCTGAAGCATCATCAGAGATGAATTTAACCGGAGCTGCTGCTTCTACACCGTCTAATGAAGAAGGTACAACAACTTCTTCGCAGGCATCAACAGCTGCATCAATCAATGCAAGGTTCATGTTAACAACGTCGTCGCCTTTTTTCTTGAAGGTTTTCTTAGTCATTTCTCTCATACCTTCCAAAGCTTGTTCAAAAGGAATGATACCTGACACTTTGAAGTAAGCAACCATCATTACTGTGTTTGCACCCTTGCCTCTTAAGCCCGGTTGTTTTTCAATAAGAGCTTCAGCGTCTATGTTATAGAATTTGATTTTCTTATTGACGATAGTTTCTTGCATATCTCTTGTTAAATGAGAGAATGCTTCTTCTTTTGACCATGGGCTGTTAAGGAGGAATACACCGCCTTCTTTAATGCCTTTTAAGAGGTCATATCTGCCGATATAAGAATGAGCAGAGCAAGAAACAAAGTCAGGTGCTGTGATTAAGTATGTAGATTTAATCGGTTTGTCGCCGAATCTCAAGTGAGAAACAGTTACACCAAAAGATTTTTTAGAGTCATAAGCAAAGTAAGCCTGAGCATCTTTGTTAGTGTATTGACCGATAATTTTGATTGAGTTTTTGTTAGCACCGACTGTACCGTCAGAACCAAGACCCCAGAACATACAGTTTGTTGTTCCGGCAGGTTCTGTAACGATGTGTTCTTCAATTTTTAATGATTTATGAGTTACATCGTCTTCGATACCTACTGTAAAGCCGTGGAAACCGTTGTTTTCAAGATGTTTGTATACAGCAAGAACCATAGAAGGTGTAAATTCTTTAGAAGATAAACCGTAACGTCCGCCGATAACTCTGATGTCTTTGTTTTCAAGAGCGGCTACAACGTCCATGTATAAAGGTTCACCGATAGAACCGGGTTCTTTTGTTCTGTCTAATACAGCAATACGTTTAACAGATGCAGGCAATGCAGCGTTAAAGCGTTTTGTATCAAACGGTCTGTACAATCTAACTTTAACAAGACCATATTTTGTACCTCTGTTTGCATTGAGGTATTCGATTGTTTCTTCGATAGCTTCACAGCCGGAACCTATAGCAACAATAACATCGGTTGCATCAGGTGCACCTACATAATCGAACGGATGATACTGTCTGCCTGTTACTGCAGCAACTTTATCCATATATTCCTGAACAATATCAGGTACAGCGTCATAGTATTTGTTTACTGTTTCTCTGCCCTGGAAGTAAACGTCTGTGTTTTGTGCACCGACTTTACATACAGGAGCTTCCGGTCTCATACCTCTTTTTTTGAATACTTCAATATATTTTGGTTCAACCAGTTTTGCTATATCTTCGTAAGAAATTTCTTCGATTTTGTGTACTTCGTGAGAAGTTCTGAACCCGTCAAAGAACTGCAAGAAAGGAACTTTTGCTTTGTAAGTTGAAAGGTGAGCTACAAGAGCCATATCCATTTCTTCCTGAACAGAGTTAGCAGCAAGCATTGCATAACCTGTATTTCTGCAGCCCATAACGTCTGTGTGGTCGCCAAAGATTGCGAGTGATTGAGCAGCAAGAGCACGTGCTGATACGTGGATTACGTGCGGAAGCATTTCACCTGCAACTTTGTGCATTACAGGAATCATCAATAATAATCCCTGAGATGCTGTATATGTAGAAGTCAAAGCACCTGCAGCCAAAGAACCGTGTACTGCACCTGCAGCACCTGCTTCGGATTGCATTTCCGCTACTTTTACTTCTTTGCCCCAGATGTTCTTTTTGTGTTGTGATGCCCATTCATCAACCCATTCGCCCATTGTGGATGAAGGAGTGATAGGGTAAATTGCTGATACTTCGCTTAATGCATACGCAACATGCGCTGCAGCGTAGTTACCATCAACTGTTATTGTTTTAGCTGGCATAGTTAAAATATCCTCCTTTTCAATACCATAACTCTATTCTAAATTATGCCAACATGGTAATACAAACAGATATTTAATACAAATGATTTTCGCCCCAAAAGAGGTAAAACAGGATATTCAAAAAAATTCCTTTAATTCAGAAAAATCTGACAGCAGGAATTTAGCATTACATTAAGTTACAGATACAAAAAGTTGATTAATTACTTTTCCAGTTCTTTTTGCTTAAGTTTTACAAAATCAGGCACAACATTTTTTGCTGCTTTCAGCTTCGCATATTGTATGTTCAACTCGGCTTTATCTTCTTCATTTGCGTTTTTGGCTTTTTCATTCATTTGATTATATAATTCTTTTTCAACAGCATTGCCTTTTATATACACATCCATTTCTTTACTTTTTTTGAAAGTGTTTACTTTTGCGTTATAGAGTGTTTTTGGCATATTGTATAAAGTATAAAGAAAAGCCATAACGCCGACAAAAGCTGCCAAAACGGCGATTGGACCGCCTATTTTATTTAATAAAGTCTGCTTTGGGTTTACACCCTTTCTTTTTTGTATACTGTCAGATACTTTTTCTGCCATTTCTCCGACAAATTGAGCTCCGTCCCCGTCATCCAGTATGCCGAATAAAATACGCACACCAAATAAGACTCCGGCTGCAGCAGTGGCTAAAAGCGCATTTGATTGTTCTCCCTTTTTGTTTATAGGATTTTTATCGTAAATAAGCTTTTTACCCTGGTCTTGCTTTTTAGTCGATAATGCTTCTTTTGATGTGAATGTAATATTAAAATTTTTATTTATACTATGTATGTTCATTACTATTTCATATCGTCAACTGACTCCGACTACTTGTTGAACCTGTGCAATAAGCAAGTTCAATATACAACAACAAGTCCGGCACAGCCAACAAGTGCATGGGGTCACTTCTGTAAAATGCTAGACTCTGCGCCACTCGCACTCCGTATAGCACTCCTACAAGAGAGGTCCCTCTCAGACAGTTTAATGTTGAATAAATAAGCCGTTAGCTCTGTTTGACATTTGCAGTTTTAAATTATCATCCAGTTTTTTATCTAACGAAACATTAGGATCCAGTACTTCTTTATGAACCTCTTCAGTTAAAGAAGACTTAAGCTCTTTGTCTCTTGAAAAAACATCCATTTCTTTTTCTCTTGCAAATGCATTTACCGCAGTATTATAAAGTTTGGAAGGAAGTGTTAAAGCAGCAGTTAAAACAGCAATGCCCGCACCAATAATTCCTGATGTTTTTTTAGAAAGTTTTAAGCAAGTAGCAAGACCTGCGGCAATTGCGCCAACCACTGCAGAGCCGCCAATAACTGATAATACAGCAAGAGACTTTTCTTTTTTTCTGGAAATAGGATTTTCGTATTTTGGTGCGTCTTGCTTCTCTGTTTTATTTTCTTCATTTTGTGCAAAATTAATTTTTGATGCAGTATTTTGCAAACCGACACTTCTTACATTCATCTCATATACTCCTTTTATGATGACACAATTATTATACATTAAAACAACATTTATAGCATTTATGTATTTTATCGAATTTAAAAATTTTTACATCATATTACTCTATAAATCATATTTCTTTGCTGCGGTTGTTCCTGCGAAATTACAAAAGCATCTTTAAGATAGCTCAAGGCTGTTTCGGCTTTGTCAGGATTATTTGCATAAATTGTGGCAAGTGTATCTCCCTGTAATACGTATTCGCCGTAAATTTTATTCAAGTATATACCTGCGGAATAATCGATATCATCCGTCTTTTTCTCCCTGCCCGCCCCTAAAAGTTTGCATGCATAAGCTGTTTTATATGCATCTATATAGCTTATATAGCCGTTATTTTCCGCTTTCAGCTGAAATGCATAATTGGGCTGCGGGAAAAATCTGTAATTATCTATTACAACTGTATTCCCTCCCTGTGACTCTACCAGTTTTCTAAAATATTCAAGTGCTTTTGATGAATTAATCACATCGTCTATTTTATAAAAAGCTTCTTCTTTACTGTAACAAATTCCTAGTTCACAAAGAGTAAGAGACGCCATTTCATACGTAAGCTGTTTTATGTCGGGCGTCATATTTCCTTTTAAAAATTCGATTGATTCAATAACCTCTATTGCATTACCCACTGCTCTGCCAAGAGGCTGTTCCATAGAGGTTATAACTGCGTGGAATTTTTTACCCAGTTTTTCTGCGATATTAACCATCCATTGTGCAAGTTCACAGGCTTCTTCAGGAGTTTTTATAAAAGCTCCTGAGCCGTATTTTACATCAAGTACAACGTAATCTGCACCAGACGCAATTTTTTTTGAAACAACAGAACTTGCAATCAGAGGCACTGAGTCCACTGTTGCCGTAACATCTCTCAGAGCATACAATTTTCCGTCTGCCGGAGTGAGGCGTTTTGTTTGTGCGCATATTGCCAATCCGGTTGTTTTTACTTTTTCAATTAGCTCTTCAATGCTTAAATCCGTATTAAAACCCGGTATAGATTCCAGTTTATCAATGGTGCCGCCGGTATGTCCGAGCCCCTTGCCGGACAGCTTTGCAACAGGAACACCGCAGGCTGCTAGAATCGGAATTAAAATTAAAGTAATTTTATCGCCAACCCCGCCTGTAGAATGTTTGTCAGCTATATGATGACAGTTTTCATTTCGTAATGCAGAAAGGTCGATTGTTTCGCCCGAATCAATAATTGCTTTTGTGAAATTTGCTGTTTCTTCCAGCGTCATGCCTTTAAAATATACCGCCATAAGCCACGCTGCAATCTGATAGTCTTCAGCATTGCCGTTCATTAAAGAATCAATAATATATTGAATTTCTTCTTTACTGTGTTCAAATCCTTTTTTCTTTTTATCTATTAAATCTACAAATCTCAAATCCAAAACTCCATAACAGTATTTTTTACACACTTACATCATGAAACTAAAGCGGACCCAGTGAGTCCGCTTTTCAAAATCTATTTTTTCGCAGGTTTAAATGAGGGTGAATTAAGGTAATTAATTACATCCTGTGATATATCGACACCGCCTGTAAAAATCACTCTGTAATCCAGCACAACATCAATTTTTTTGTCAGCAGCAACTGCTTTTGTTGCCTGCAGGATATTACCTTCTACTTCCTGTGCTTTTTTCAGTTTAAATTTATCAAACTCATCATTTTTAAGTTTGAAATCTTTTTGAACCTGCTCTTCAAAGTTCTTTTTATTTATAGGAGAATCAATATTTTTATATTGTTTTTCCTTATCCATCAAATACTGCTGCAATTCCAGATATTTTGTATCAATTTCTTTATATGCCTGTTTTGCATATTCGTAGTTTGATTCCACTGTTTTATAGTTCACATAACCGATAGTCTGCGCCTGTGCTACAGAAGAAATATTATTCCCTGCTCCGATAAGAAACATTGCTGCAGCTGCTATAAATAATGCTTTTAATTTTTTCATAAATAATTCCTCTATACTAAAAATAAGCCCGTCAATTTAATAAATTTCATATCGTCAACTGACTCCGACTACTTGTTGAACCTGTGCAATAAACAAGTTCGACATTTAACAACAAGTCCGGCACAGCCAACAAGTGCATGGGGTCACTTCCGTAAAATTTATACTTTTGCGTCCTCGCCCTCTCGCAAATATGCCACCTGCATATTTACTCGGCAGAGTGTGTACCACTCCTACAAGAGAGATCCCACTCTGACATTTTATCAATAATTATATGTAAAGACAAGTGAAAAAAATCGGGTTTAATTATATAATTAATTATTATCAGTCAAATAATATCTGTAATGAATATAAAAATTTTAAAAATTTCATTAATATCGCTATTGGTTCTGTTAGCGGGAATCATAATATTTTATTTATGGATTGTGCCAGCACAATTAAATTCACTGCTGCAAACAGACAGGCTGAGTGCTGCTGTTGAACAAAAAACGGGTTTTAAACTCTCATACAAGAATGCGGCAATAGAAACATTTCCTTCTCTCAGCATAAAAATTTTTGCTGAAAATATCTCTTTAAAAGACAGAAATAACAATAGTATACTTTGTGCAAAAAATGCGGATATTTCTTTATTTTTACCCTCTTTATTGTTAAAAAAAATCACGGTAAAATCAGCAGCGGCGAATGATTTGAAGTTTATATTAACAAGAAAAAAAGATAAGAAGTTTTACCTCGGGCACTTGCCTTTAAATTTAGATACAAAACAAAAAATAGACGCTGATATAAATTCATTTCATATATCAAACTCTGATTTTATTTTAAAAGATGAACTTATAAACAAACAACTCGACATCCGGATTGTAAATGCAGATATTTCTTACAAAAAGAACAAAAAAGTATCCGCAAAAATAATTTCAGAGATATTAGTTAACAGCAAGCAAAAATCATCCGTTAATATTGATTTTTCTTCAAAATTACCGTTAGAACACGGCCTCAGACAAAATGATTTAAGGTGTCACTGCAACATAGAAAATATTGATTTATCGGATTTTTCCGGATACCTTGCATTTTTTGCAAATAAAGACATTGTATCATCCGGCGGGATTATAAATATTAAAACAAATGCACATAATGCTAATTACAGTGGTAATGCCATAAAAGCAGACGCTGCAATAACAGATTTTTCAATAAATATGAAAAATCCTCTTGATAATATCCGTTCAAACAGCACTATTTACATTGATTCTATACTTTCCTTTGATAAAAAATCTCTTAAAATAACCGATACAAAAATAAACGCAAAAGACTGGCAGATAAATCTCTCAGGCAGTATAAAAGATTACACGTCATCAAATCCAAAAGCCGATTTGTCTGTAAATATCCCCAAATCAGATATTCATTCAATGTACTGGCTTGTGCCTTCAATTAAAGATGATCCGTTTAATGTAATGCAAAAATTTAAAAAATACGGCGCATGGGGGAAAGCACAGGGCAATCTTCAAATAAAAGGAAGCTTATTAAAACCAGAACTATACGGAAATTTGAATGCGGAAGATGTGTATATAGTGAAGAACAATCCGCTTGTCCCTCATTGTAAAATCTTTGCTGAATTTTTAAAAGACAATGTAAAAGTAAAAACACGTGTATTTGCCGGACATGGTGAGTATGTAGACGTAGAAGGCATTGCAGAAATGAAATTCTACGGTGCCGGTGATTTTCATATTGTATCCTCAAAAAATGTAGATTTATCCACTGCCGAATATATGCTGGTACCGGTGCACGAAGTAATCGGCTTTGACCTTGGCCCGGTTCCCTATATGGACATAAAAGGCAAGGGTGACATCGATATAAGAACAAAAGGAACAATACTGGACGGAGATGTTATCGGTCAGTTTAATTTCCGAAATACATACGCAACTCTTGAAGGGTTGAATACAGAAATAGAAAACGCCAATGGAGCTCTTGTATTTGACCACAAAAATATGCATTTTTATACAAATTCAGCTTATATAAAGCATCAGCCCGTAAAAATAGACGGTAAAGCCAATCTCGACGGACATATCGATTTTGATGTAGACGCGGAAAATATAGAAATCTCTGACTTGTTCCATATTCTTACAACAAGTGCTATTTTAGATAACAAAAAATTTATGGTTAATCCCGTTGAATCTGTATCCGGTAAAGTAAAAGCAGATATCAAAATCAAAGGTATAGTAAAAGATTTCAGCAAAATTGCAGAGAATCCCACTTTTAAAATATCAGGTGTCCTTGACTTAAAAGGGATAAAAGGGAAATTAAAATATATACCGGTATATGCACAGAACTTGAAAGGAAAAATAAACTTTGATGATACAAACTGGCATGCTGTGCTGAACGGATTGACAGGTACCTCGCCGATATACATACAGGGAGGCAGCAATAACGGCAAAACGGATTTAAAAATCAATGCAAATAAATTGAAAACAGATGAACTGATTCCTTTTATTCTTTTAAGCAGTGAAGAAAAAACATTATCCCTGCCCAAAACGAATTCCTATATAACATTTAACGGAAGATATAAATCAAGTAACGATAATTTTGATTTAAAAAATTTGTCCGCAACAGGCTATTTTTTACCAATTAATCAAAAAGAATCTGATTTTATAATTTCCTCCGGAAATTTTGAAATAAACAGAGGAAATTTAACGCTGAAGAATTTTAATGCAAAATTATACGGCTCACAGATAAAAGCACACGGTACAGTACACAATTTCTTTTCTAAAGAATATATTGCCGACGGACATTTAAAAGTTTCTGATTTTAATATTAGTGCATTTGATAAAATTAAGAGACTGAATATTTTGCCGCAGTCAATCTATAAACTTCTTAATGCATACGAAAATTACGAAGGCAGAATCAATTTATCGATAGACTGCAAACACAATAATTTAAACGGATACATTGATTTAAAGGATATTAAATTTAACCACAGCTATTTTAAAACTCCGATATCAATTGACAGCGGAAAAATTCTTCTGGAGGGTAAAAAAGCTACCCTTCGTTCAATTATTGCTCAGGTTGATAATACACCCGTATTTTTAAACATTTCAGTCTGGGATCTGGATAAAACAGCAAAGATAAAAGGCTATTTGACAACTAAAATAAACGAAAATTTTGTAAACAAATACATTAACAGCCGCTTAACTTATCCGATAAAGATAAAGGGAGATATATCCTTAACGGCAGATATAAGCGGAAATACGGAGAATATCCGTTTGCAGCCAAAATTAAAACTGGCACCTGATTCGGATATATATTATATGGGCGCAAACATCGGTGATGAAAATGAAACAAGGGAACTGTCCGCAGATATAAATGTTGCAGCCAACAACATTTATTATCTGAAAAATTTTAAATATACAAGATATATGACATCTCAAAATACCCGCTCATATCCTTTAACGGTTCTGACAGCAAACGGCATAATACATTTAAAAAAACAGAATATTTTTATCAGGAATCTTAATGTAAAAACACTAAATAAAGCAAATGCAAAAATATTCAATATTATATTTAAAAAATCTGTATTAAAAAACGGCCAATTCAGCTGTAATTTAAATATAAAAGGAGATATCAAATATCCGCAAGTTTCAGGAAGCGTATATATGGACAATCTTGATATGCCTTTATACGATACTGTTATAAAAGATATTTCGCTCAATTTTAAAAATAAAATAATTGAACTTAAAACAAACGGAACGGTTCTTGACTCAGACTTTGTAATATCTGCGGAGTTGAAAAACAATCTGAAACCTCCGATTGTAATAAACAATCTGGATATGGAATCCAACAAACTGAATATTGATGCATTTATCGATTCCTTAACCAGAATACCCACACCGGATACAACCGTAAGGCTTGTGGATAACAATAAATCACAAACAGCTCTGCCTCTTAATATTTCTGATTTTCGTATTAAAAAAGGCAAAATGAAAGCATCAGATGTAACGATAAGAAATTTGAATGCAAGTAATTATGAAGCAAAATTTTCACTAAAAGACGATATGTTATTGAACATGGAACGTCTTGCTTTTGACGTTACGACAGGACAAATGTCTGGCAGCGCATTATATGACTTTTCTACGGGAAAAATCAAAGCTAATGTCACCGCTTTAAATGTGGATTCAAATAAAGTTGCCTCTGCAATGTTTGAATTTAAAGATCAGATTTTCGGTAATGCAAACGGAAATATAACAATAACAACAAGCGGCAATACAGAAGAAGAACGTTTGAGAAATATGTTCGGATACGTTTATTTTGAAATTGCTGACGGAAAAATGCCAAAACTCGGGTCTGTGGAATATCTCTTAAGAGCCGGCAATTTTATAAAAAGCGGCATTACCGGTGCAAGTATCAGTAACTTTTTAGACCTTATTGCTCCGATTAAAACAGGATATTTTGATTCGATAAAAGGCAGCTTTACTGTAAAAAACGGAGTTGCTCAAAATATAGAAGTATACTCTAAAGGCAATAACCTCAATATTTATATTAACGGTGAATTCGATATACTTCAACAATATGCAAATATGAGAGTATACGGAAGGCTGACTAAACATGCAACAAATCTTCTCGGCAAGATTGGCAATCTTTCATTTAATACACTGCTTTCCAAAATTCCCGGTTTTAAGCTCGGAAACGAAGATAAGGCTAAAATTATTCAAGACCTGAATAAAATACCCGGTGTTGAATTAAGCGACCAGCAATACAGAGTATTTACAGTAAAAATTGACGGTAAAATTGATGAAGATAAATATGTAAAAAACTTCCGCTGGATAGAATAAATTGTTATATAGCAGGTTTTGCATTTCCGTCTACTACAAAATCTTTTGCTTTCATGAATGGAAATTTCTTATATTTTATCTGCATATCAAGATAATAGTACGGCGCTTCGAACATTGCCGGAGCGGATATATGATAAACATCTTTTTCGTCTTTTTTTGCAAATTCTTTGTGATAATGCCCTGAACAAATCATAATTATATTGTCATAACGCCTTATAACTGCAGCATACTCATTTTTGTCCAGTATTTCTTTTTCCAGACTGTAATATGGTTCTTTGTAAGGTACATGCTGAAATATCAAAGCTTTTTTGTTTTTGTTTTTTTCGAGTACTGAATCTAACCAGCGCAATGTCTTTTCGCTAAAAATACCATGCTCGCTGGGCATACCTGAAGAAACTCCGTCAAGCACTATTACAATAACATCTCTTGTCGGATAAAAATAGTATGAACCTTGAGTTTTTTTCTGGTACCTGTTATTTTTAGATACTATTTTTAAATATTCTTCTTTACTCAACCCGCTGATTTTATGAACATCATGATTGCCCATAACAAGATAATAAGGGCTGTTTATATGTCTGACGATATTTAAAAATCCTTTAAGATTTTGGGATTTTGATTTGTCTATGTTATCGCCGAGAAATATAACAAAGTCATAGTCATTTTCATTCACTCTGTCAACAAAGCCTCTTAAAGCTTTTGTGCTGTTAGCATATTTTCCGCTGCCAGACTCTGTGTTAACCGTATAGTGTATATCAGATGCTACAGCAAAATTAATTTCTTTTGCTGCAGACGGCATATTTGCTGCAAATAAAATATAAACAATTGCAGAAGAAAACAAAAACAATTTTTTTAATATTTTCATATCTATTTCTCACTTTTTATACTTATTAAGTATAAGTATATCAAAATTCATGAGAATTAATAAATATTATTTATACGTTTTGTTTTTCTTCGGGTTTTGCTTTTTTAATACCTGCTTCATATCCGCAAATCAAGAATATTGCAGGCAGTGCTTTTGAAATAAATCCTTTAATCTTATCTCCGATAGGTGTCAATGCCGCCACGGTAAGAAGATCATCTACGTGGATACAAAAATCTTTCACTCCGACTTTTCTTTTATCATCTTCTTTAAAAATAGCTTTGTTTACTTTAGACGCAACCCAGTTTCCGCCTGTAACCCCGCCTGCAACACCCGCTACAGCGGCAAGCGCACTTAATGAAATTTCTTTTACTCTGGAAAATTTTCTTTTTTCGATAGCTTCACCTGCCAAACCAACGATTGTTATAGGAGTAACAACATTACCCAGAAACTGGTGTATACTTTCTTTTATTTTAGCTTTCCTGTTTCTTTTATCATCAACAATCAATCCGCCGGACAATCCTCCGATTACTGCTGATGTAGCCAGTCCCATAACTTTAAACATGTTTTTAAAATCGATGTTGAACATGTCTTTGACTTTGAAGCTGCCTCTATTTGCTGATTTTGCAAGTACAAATAAATATGCAAGCGTAGCAGCCGCACTGCCTGCAAGTGCCGCTCTTTTTACCTGTCCGTCCTTATCTTTTGCAATAAGGCCTTTTAGAGGATTCTCGTTATATTTTATTACTCCTGCGCTCTTAACCTGATGTGAAGGAGTATATGGTGTTGGCGTTATTAATGTAGTCATGATTGTCTCGAATTTTCTTCATGTATACAATACAACTGAAAAAATTTTTTTGCTATATATAGTTAAAAAATATTATATTACAAATATAATATTTAAATTATTATTTATTTTTAGTAATATTTAATTATGCGTTTAGACAAATTTTTAAAAGTTTCAAGATTAATAAAAAGACGTACAGTTGCAAATGACGTTTCCGATCAGGGAAGAGTTTTTGTGAACGGAAATCCCGCAAAACCTTCTAAACAGTTAAAAGAAGGCGATATTATAAAGATTGAACATTTCAATAAATCGGTTAGTGTTAAAGTTATTCGAATACCGGAAGGAAATATTTCCGTACAAGAGGCAGCTTCATTGTATGAAGAAATAAAATAATATTGCATTTTCCGTATTCGAAATCTACAATAATATTCAGATATTAGAATAATTTTTTGAGGAGATAATTATGAAAAAATTCATATCATCAGGCTTGTTGGTTTTGAGTCTGACATTTGGTTCGGCTTTGGTTTCTGATTTCGGATTCTGTAATTGTGCAAATGCAGCTGTAAATAAAACTGTCAAAGCAGACATTCGTTCTATTAGAATTCCTGCAGGAACAACAATGAAAATGGAAATTTTAGAACCTGTATCATCACACGCAGGCAGTATAGGTGATGAATTTTCCGCAATGCTTAAACAGGACATTGCAATAAACGGTCAAATAGCATTACCTGCAGGAACTATTATCAGAGGTACAATAAATAAACTAACTCCAAGCAAACGACTTTCCAGAAGCGCTGTATTGTATTTCAGCTTTGACCACGTAGTGACGCCTACCGGCAAACAAATCCCCGTTAATGCTGGTCTTTATAACTATAAAGAATTGACAATAGACGGCGGAGTCTATGACGGAGGAAACTATGGTTATGCAATCCAGCAAAACTGGCAAAAGACCAAAGATATTTTCAACAAAGCAATAGAATGGGGCAAAGGTACAGGCGACAATATGCAGTATCTTTGTGTACCGTTAGGTGCGGCAGGCGGTGTAATAGGCGGTGCTGCTTATTATGTCGGTATGGCTGTTGCTGATTTATTTATGAAAGGCAATGAGGTTGACTGGCTGCAGGGTAAAGAATTTGAAATCATGCTGACACAGCCTCTGGATATCCCGCTGCACTAATCCTGCTAAGCATTAATTAGAACATACAAAACAAATACTTATGTTACTAAGTCATTATATAAAACTAATACAGCTTATATTTAACAAAAAATATGAAGAAAAATCAGCTGCAGTATTGATTAAACAAAATGCTGTTATATCTGTAGCCGAGTCCTGTACGGGAGGATTGCTGAGTTCTCTATTAACTGATGTTTCAGGAAGCTCGTCATATATAAAAGCAAATTTTGTTACTTATGCAAATGAAGCAAAGATGAAATATCTCGGCGTAAAAGAAGATACGCTGAAAAATTTCGGTGCTGTAAGTGCACAGACCGCTTCCGAAATGACAGAAGGACTGCTTAAAGAAACTGCATCTGACTATGCAATAGCAACAACCGGCATTGCCGGTCCTGCAGGCGGTACAAAAGATAAACCTGTAGGGCTTGTGTATATTTCTATTGTGTCAAAAAAAGAATCTAAGGTGTATAAATATAATGTAAACCCGAAGTATCCGAGATTACTGATTAAATATATGTTTGCCAAACATGCAATAAAACTGCTGGCGGAATTTTTGGAAGGAAAAACAAAATGAAAAGAATTACACTTATACCGGGAGACGGAATAGGTCCGGAAATAAGCAATGCTGTAACTAAAATAATAGAGGCTGCAGGATTAAAAATCGACTGGGATGTACAAACAGCCGGTGCTGATGTTGCCGAAAAAGAAGGCTCTCCGCTCCCTCAAAGAGTCATAGAGTCAATCAGACAGAACAAAGTTGCACTGAAAGCTCCTGTCACAACTCCGATAGGAAAAGGGTTTAGAAGTGTAAATGTAGCATTAAGAAAAGAACTGGATTTGTATGCAAACATACGTCCCTGCAGGAACATAGAAGGAATAAAAACTCCTTTCGATAATGTTAATCTTGTTGTAGTAAGAGAAAATACAGAAGATTTATACGCCGGAATTGAAAGACAAATAGACGATGATACAGCCGAATCCATAAAAATTATCACAAGAAATGCATCAACAAGAATAGTAAAATATGCATTTGATTATGCGGTCAAATACGGCAGAAAAACAGTCCATGCGGTAACAAAAGCTAATATCTGCAAATTGTCAGACGGGCTGTTTCTGGAATGTGCCAGACATGTTGCAAAAGATTATCCTCAAATAGAATACAAAGAAATTCTTGTAGACAATCTTTGTATGCAGCTTGTACAAAAACCCTCGCAGTTTGATGTACTGGTTTTACCGAATTTATACGGAGATATAGTTTCCGATTTAACGGCCGGCTTGATAGGCGGACTGGGTGTTGCTCAGGGTGCAAATATAGGAACAGAATGCGCTGTATTTGAACCTGTTCATGGTTCTGCTCCTGATATAAAAGGGCAAAACAAAGCTAATCCTACTGCGCTTTTGATTTGCGCTGTTAATATGCTCAAGCATATCGAAGAAAATGAAACAGCACAAAAAATAGAAAATGCTCTTTACAATGTTATAAAAGAAGGCAAAGTCTTAACAGCAGATCTTGGCGGAAATGCAACTACTACAGAATATACAAGTGAAGTTATAAAACACCTTTAATTTTTGCAATAAAAGAAGCTGACTGAAAGAAAATTGCCGCCAAAACCATCAATAAAACAAGAAATACCATTATTTTTTCAGGTAGCAAAAAATCTCTTCTTTTGCTGTTAGAATTTGAAAAAGTGTAATATGGTATTTCTATAAAATTGAGTCCCAAGCTGACCGCGTGTTTATAGTCATCTTTTGCTTTTTCATCTTCATCATTCAAAAAATACAAATAACCTCTCTGGTAATACAACTCCCAGATATCGCCTTTTTGGGAAATTTCATTACTAAGTTTATTTATTTCCTCATTATATTTTTTATATTTCATATCGTCAACTGACTCCGACT
>CALUVO010000093.1 GCA_944324245.1 Candidatus Gastranaerophilales bacterium
ACCCCATGGATGACAAAGACATTATGCTCGAAATCAGAGGCGGTGCCGGCGGGGATGAAGCAAACATTTTTGCTGGCGACCTGATGAGAATGTATCTCAGATACGCTGACAAACAGGGCTGGCAGTCTCAGATTTTGAGCAAAACCGACTGCGAAGCCGGCGGTGTATCAGAAGTTATTATATCCATCAAAGGCGACAGTATTTATTCAAAACTCAAGTACGAATCAGGCGTACACCGTGTACAGAGAGTTCCGCAGACAGAATCACAGGGGCGTGTACATACTTCAACGGCTACAGTTGCTGTTATGCCCGAAGTTGATGACGTAGAAGTTGAATTGAATCCTAATGATTTGGAAATTTCAACAGCTCGTTCAGGCGGAGCCGGCGGACAGAATGTAAACAAGGTAGAAACTGCCGTAAGGGTGTTCCACAAACCTTCAGGCATTATGATTTTCTGTACGGAAGAACGTTCCCAGCTGCAAAACAAAGAACGTGCCCTGCAGATTTTGAAAGCAAAATTGTATGATATGGAAGTACAAAAACAAATGCAGGAAATAACTGACCTCCGTCGTTCACAGGTAGGTACGGGAGATCGTTCGGAGCGTATCCGAACCTACAATTTCCCGCAGGGCAGACTAACTGACCACCGTATCAACCACAACCTCAATGTGTGGACTGTTATTGACGGTGATTTAGATGAGCTTATTAATCTGCTTATGGAACATGATCAGAAACTAAAGCTGGAAAAATTAGCTGAGATAAATTAAAAATAAATCCAGTAGAATACGCCAAGGCAATAGAAATTTTTCTTATGTGTTTTTAATATGGATTTATGAAAACACGGGTTGTAATAATAGGCGGTGTTGCAGCCGGCCCCAAAATTATGGCAAAACTTTTGCGCATAAAAGACTTTGATTGCGAAATAAATCTGTATACGGATGAAGATATGATTTCTTATTCTGCTTGCGGATTACCATATTATGTGGAGGGTCTTATAGACAGCCCTGAAAAACTTATAGTAAGACGCCCAGAACAGTTTGAGCAGCTGGGCGCACACGTACACTTGAACAAAAGATGTATAAAAATCATGCCTGATGCGCATAAGGTTTTGATTCAAGATACAAAAACAGATATTGTTCAAGAAACTGAGTATGACAAACTTGCAATTACAACAGGTGCACGACCTGTTTTGCCGCCTATAAAAAATCTGCATTTAAAAAATATATTTACCGTAAGAAAAGTTCAAGACGGTATTGATATAAGAAATAAAATGAAAGAAGATTCCACTAAAAAAGCTGTTATTATAGGCGGGGGATATATCGGAATAGAAATGCTAGAAGCTTTTTATCTTAATGGTATAGAAACCTGCATGATTGAAATGAATAGTCATATCCTGTCGATTTTTGATTCAGAAATAAGTGATATGATTAAAGATGAAATCCTCAGGATGAGCTGCGGCAAAGTAAATATAATAACATCGGATGCTGTTATAGCTTTTGAAGGTGACGGGTGTGTAAAACAGATAATTACCGCAAACGGACAGGTTATAGATACTGATATGGTGGTTATTTCATCCGGAGTAACGCCAAATACGGAAATTGCAAAAGCAGCTGGGATAGAGCTGGGTGTTAGTAATGCAATACGCGTAAATAATCGTATGCAGACAAATATAAAAGATATCTACGCAGCCGGTGACTGCTGCGAAAATTTTCATCTTGTTTCAAAAAATTATGCGTGGATACCGTTAGGCTCTACTGCAAACAAAGAAGGCAGATGTGCAGCTATAAATATTGCAGGTCAATACGATGCTTTTCCTGGTGTGCTTGGTTCTGCAGTAACAAGATTTGACGGGTTTACAATGTCTTTAACCGGTTTAACTGAAACAGAAGCAAAAAAGTTCGGTTTTGATGTAATTTCATCAACAATGACAAAAAAAGACCGTGCAGGGTATATGCCCTCTGCCGAAAATATAACTATTAAACTTGTTGTAGACAGACGTTCAAAAAAAATTCTTGGTGCACAGGCAATAGGCTGCGGTGATGCAGACAAAAGAGTCAATACGGTTGCATCTGCTATCCAGTCAGACCAGACAGTGGATGAATTTTTGCATCTTGATATGACTTATGCACCGCCTTTTTCTACAGCAGTTGATCCTCTTCTTTCAGCTGCACTGCTTATAAAAAATAAAATTTATTCATAAAATCCCAGAATGTGGTCAATCTCAGTTATTAATATGAAATATTTATGGAAAATGTAGACTTTTGTAACAATTATTTTAACTTTTTCGAAAAAAAGTCAAAAAATTTTGTGTTTTTTACTTAATTTCTGTGTAGGAAGAATTTTAAAGGTGTGTGAAAATGAAAATAGATGCGTTTAAAGCTCAAAATCTTAAAGCTCAGTTTAACAAAGCAGTTAATTCAGGTAAAAATACTTTCGAAAAAAAAATTAAACCAGCAGTAGGTGAAAGTATAAAATATACAAAAAACCTTGCACATGACACTGCAAATTTTGTCAAAGCAAAACCAGTAAAAGTTGTTAAATTAGCTGCTGCAGGTATCCTTGCAGGTTCGGCAATTGCCCTCGGTGTCAAAGCTGTTAAGGATTTTATTAAAACAAAAAAACAAAATGCTATTTTGACTGATGCTGTTATTGCGCAGAGAAATACAATAAATTTGATGAAAGAAGTAAATGAAATCAATAAAGATATCATTGCTGCAAAAGACAAAACAATCGAAGAATTAAAAAAATAATTAATAACCTTTATAAAATTACTAAAAGTCCTTCAAGAAAATTTTTCCTGAGATATTTTATTTGAAGGATTTTTTTTATATCATGTTTTAAATTGTCCGAGAAAAATTCGTGATAAGAAATGAAATGATATAAACGAATTTTTTGAGTGTCAATTGAAAAGGTGAGCAGGTGCCGGCTGCGGTCAGCGGAATTCCGGACGGGTGAAACCCGGTGAGCGAGTGCGAAGCTGACGGCAGCGAAGCGTAGTCAGCGACAGCAACGAGCGGGAAGGAATTACAAGACAGCGGAATTCCGGACGGGTGAAACTCGGTGAGCGAGTGCGAAGCTGACGGCAGCGAAGCGTAGTCAGCGGCAGCAACGAGCGGGAAGGAATTTCAAGACAGCGGAATTCCGGACGGGGCTGACCGAACGAAGAGAGGAAACGCCCCTTGTTCGGGAAAACCACGCTTTTCCCGAACATCTGATTTCTAGACGCCGGCGGCAACTGCAACACTAGATTAGATAAAAGTATGAAACCATAAAGATACAGTGCCTTCTGCGCTGAAGGATAAAAATTAAGAATTGAATCAAAATAAGTGGAAAAAATAAATCCTTTAATAATATTTTCATCTTTTTATATTCTGGGTATAGTGTCATTTTTCACACATACCGTTATACTACTTGCCTTACTTTTGCTGGTATTTTTAATCCTGTTACTTTTGAGCGGAAAGATTTCAAATAAAGCGGCAATTGTATACTATCTTGCATTTTCACTGGCACTTGTTAATTGTAAATGGCAGATAAAAAACTATGATAATCTTTCAAAATATATACCCTCTAATGCTGTTATAACCGGTACGGTAGAATCTATTCCGACAACAAACCGTTCAGACAGAACGAAATTTTATTTAAAGGCAGAATCCGGTGTATTTGATGGAGTTAAGGCAGAAAATCTTAAAGCAAGGACTATTGTTACCATTTACGATAAACCTGAAAATTATTCCAAAATAAAAATTGCAGACAAAGTGCAGCTCTCAGGCAAACTGATGAGCCCTGTAAAGGCAAAAAATCCTTCTCAATTTGATTATGCAAAGTATTTAAAGAATAAAGATACTTTTTCTGTTTTTTATGTAAGAAATTCTTCGTGGAAAATAAAAGATAGCGCACAGACTCTGTCCGGAAAATTTTTGCAAAAACTGAATGATACAAGGTCAAGAATCTTAAAATATCAGGCAAAATATATGAAACCCGATAATCTAGAGGTGTTAGGTGGTATAGTTTTTGGCGATGATGCAATAAACCCTCCCGAACATATAAAAAATTCTTTTATAAATTCAGGTCTTTTGCATATTCTGGCAGCATCCGGCATGAATGTATCCATAATATTTGGATTGTGGTTTTTTATAGGAGTAAAACTACGGCTGAACTATCGTTTTAATATTCTGGTGGGTGTTTTTCTGGTTGCATTCTATACGCTGATGACAGGTATGGGACCTTCAGTTTTAAGAGCGGCTCTTATGATAGAGTTTGTGCTTTTCGGAAAATTGATAAATCGTAATACAGACAGCATTGCTCTTGTATTTTTTGTTGCGTTTTTAATGCTTCTGTACAACCCTGCAATGATAAATGACGTTGGTTTTCAGCTTTCTTTTGTTGTTACTTTTGCTCTTATGTTCTATTGTCCGCCTGTGTTAGAAGGAATAAAAAACAGATTCTTGGAATTTCTGGCGGGTGCTGTTTTGATACCTTTTGTTGCGCAATTGTGGGCAAGTCCGATTCAGATGTTTTATTTTAATACTTATGCTGTTTATTCGGTGTTTGCAAATTTTGTCATTACATTTTTTATTATGATAATAAGTTTTCTGGGATTTCTGGGCTCTATACTTGCAATGATACCGGTTGAAGTTTTTGCTGATAAAATTTGTATGATTTTTGCCTTTGTTCTAAACCCTATTGTTTCGATTTTGATAAATATATCAAACTTTTTTGCCGCTTTGCCGCATTCGCTTGTTACAACCATACATCCGCAAGCAGTACAAATGATTTTGTATTATACGACACTTATTATTTTGGGTTTTGCATTAAGAGAAAAATTCCGCAATAAAAAACTAATTGTTCTGTCAGTGATTTTTGTTGTATTTCTTTGTTTTTCTTTTATAAAAATTCCACAAGCCGGATGTGAAATCATTGCTTTTGACGTGGGGAATGCTGACAGCTTTCTTATAAAAACGCCGGAGAGAAAATACATAATGATAGATACTGCGCATGGCATGATTGGCAGTGCAAAGTCATCTTTTTCACAGGCTGATTCTATTATGAACAAGTATTTTAAAGATAACGGAATAAAAACACTGGAGCTGCTTATTCTTACGCATTTTGATTCAGATCACTCTGGCGGTGCTGTTGACATTATGAAAACTGTAAATGTCAAAAAAGTTATACTAAACAAAGACAAAGATTCTTCCAATACAACGAGTATGATTCTTGATTATTTGAGTAAAAATGACATTCAATATTATGATTCGAATAATAATGAATACGTATACAGAGAAAAAGACTTTGCGCTGAAAACTTATAATGCGGAATTTATACAAAATAAAAATGACAATGATAACTCTACGGTAACACTTTTGTCCTACAAAGATTTTGATATACTGTTTATGGCAGACGGCGGAGTGAGAACTTTCAACAGGATTAAAAATGACCTTAATAAAAACAATATAGAAATACTGAAATCAGGACACCACGGAGCAAAAAACACAGTAACTTCCGGAATGTTAAAGACAATAAATCCGGATACTGCAATAATTTCTACCGGATATAATAACTACGGTCATCCTGCAAAACAAACATTGAGAACATTTTCAAAAAATAATGTAAAAGTATACAGAACCGATGTTGATAACGCTATCAAAGTACAATCAAATGGAGAATACTATACAGTTTTTAAATACAATACAAATTCCGGCAGATTTGAAAAAGATTTTGAAAAAACATGCAGAAAATAACTGATTTATAGTTTGAAAAATTCGTCGCCTTGTATGTATTCAAATTTACTGGTCAGATTCTTTGTCGTGTTTTATCAGTTTTTCAAAGTCAGAAGGCTTTATGGACTGGATAAAATTTCTAAACTCCTGCGCTTCTTCTTCATCTTTTGCTGTATCACAGGAAACAGAACCGTTTGCAAGTACATTTGCAGTAACAAAAATAGGTGCATCAACTCTTATAGCTACAGCTATTGCATCTGAAGGGCGGGCATCTATTTCTATTTCTTTACCTTCTTTATCATTAATATATATAATTGCATAATAGGTTTCTTTTTCCACATCGTTAATTTCAATGCGGTTAATAGTACCATTCATCTTTTCTACAATTTCTACAATAAGGTCATGAGTCATGGGGCGGCTTACAGAAATATTTTCGATTTTACGTATAATAGCACTTGCCTCGGCAGAGCCTATCCAGATGGGCAGAGCCTTTCTGTTATTTATATCATGCAACACAACAATCGGAGAGCCGGTTCTTGTGTCGAGTGCTATTCCCATTACTTTCATTTCTATCATAATGATATTATAATGCAAAATTAAAAATAGACAAAATTAAACTAAAAGGTATTTTTTTAAAATTTTGTTTGTATTTACCCCGGATTTTTTGTAAAATTTAACAGATGGCTGTTGCGCATGTGTGGATTTTTTATGAAGTTTAAATTTGAAGAATTAGTAAAAGCGACAAATGCAAAAGTGCTTCTGAGTACAAATACATCAGGCACTTTTAGTATTTGTACAGACTCCCGAAAAATAAATACTTGTGATATTTATATACCTTTAAAAGGAGAAAATTTTGACGGGCACGATTTTATAGAAAATGCAGTTTTAAACGGTGCTAGAGGCTATTTTACAAGTGATGAAACTAAAATTGTATCCGGTGCAAAGTTTGTCTTGTACGTAGAAAATACTTTGATTGCATATATGCAGATTGCACTAATGTTCAAAAAGAAAATTAATCCTATTACCGTTGCAATTACAGGCAGTTCCGGTAAAACCACGACAAAAGAGATGATGGCATCCGTTCTTTCGGAATCATATAAAATTCATAAAACGGCTCTAAATCATAATAATGAAGTGGGACAATGCCAGACAATACTTTCTATGCCCGAAGATACAGAAGTATTAATACTTGAGATGGGTATGAGAGGACTTGGTGAAATTGAACTTTTATCAAAATATTCCGAACCTGATATTGCATTGATAATAAATACAGGCACAACTCACATTGGACGTTTGGGTACAGTACGCAATATTGCAAAGGCAAAATGTGAAATTTCAAAATATTTGCATGAAGAAGGGCTCTTAATTGCTCATGATACTGAATTGATAAGAAAGGTCAATAAATTCAAAGGTCATACATTATATGTGAGTCTGGAAAGTCCTGAATTGCGGGATATTAATCTGCACCAGAATTCCAGTGATTTTGTGTATAAAAACTCTAAATATACGTTGAATATTGAAGGCAAACATAACATACAAAATGCTCTGTTTGTGATTAATACCGCTTTAAGGCTCGGCATGTCTGCGGAAAAAATAGCAGCAGGACTTGCAAAATTCAAGCCTATCGAAAAAAGATGGGAAGTTTTAGAAATTAGCGGGTTAAAAATTATTAATGACAGCTACAATTCCAATCCGGAATCCTTAAAAGCCGCAATATCAACTTTTTTGTCTACACAAAAACCGCCGAGATGGCTTGTGCTCGGTGATATGAAGGAACTTGGTAAACAAGAGAAGGCTTATCATAAAGAAGCCGGAGAATTTTTAAATAAATTTAAAGATGTTAAATTAATTACAGTAGGAGAGCTTGCAAAATTTATTGCAAAAACAACAATGCATGAGCATCATTGTTTTTCCTGTAACAGCGAAGCTGCAAAATTTATAAAAGAAAATGTTGAAGCAGGCAGCATCATATTGTTCAAAGCTTCCCGCTCAATGAAGTTTGAAGAAATAATCAGGGAGTTAAGTGAAAAATGATATTATCAATCGTGGCAGCACTTGTAGCATTTGTACTGGCGCTGCTTTTCGGAGTTCCTTATATAGATTTTTTAAAGAAAAAAATGCTGGGTCAGTATATTAGAGAAGAAGCTCCCGAAACCCACGCACAAAAAGGCGGAACTCCAACAACAGGCGGTGTTTTTCTTGTTACTGCCGCAGTGATTGCTGCTGTAGTTTCTCTGTTTATGGCGGAAAAAACTTCCACAGGCGCATTTTTGCTTTTGATAACTTTTATTTTCTACATGTTTGCAGGTTTTCAGGATGATGCACAAAAATTTGCCCACCACGAAAATAAGGGACTGAGTGCAAGAGGAAAACTTCTTTTGCAGATAGCCATTGCTTGTTTGCCTGTTATGTTTGTGACAATCGGTGGAAGGACTTTTTTAACTTTTGGAGAGTATGCTATTAATCTTGGATGGTTGTATCCGGTATTTGGTATCTTTTTGATTACCGGTGTATCCAATGCGGTTAATCTTACAGACGGTTTAGACGGTCTTGCTGCTTCTAATATGGTAATATCTACTGCAGCATTAACTGCGATAAATTTAATAATGGGAAATGTTGATATAGCAATAATCTGTGCGTCTGTAGCCGGAGCATGTCTTGGATTTTTGTACTTTAACAGACATCCTGCCAAAGTTTTTATGGGAGACACGGGTTCTCTGGCTCTCGGCGGTGTATTGGGCACAATTGCGGTTATGGGTAAATTCGAACTCTGGCTCATTCCGATAGGATTTATTTATCTTGTAGAGACTCTATCTGTTATGATTCAGGTTACGAGTTTTAAACTGACAGGCAAAAGAGTTTTTAAGATGAGCCCTATTCACCATCATTTTGAACTTTGCGGATGGAAAGAAACAAAAATTGTAAAAGTATTTACTTTTATAAATTTTATTTTTTGTGCGGCTGCAGTAATATTATTCTGGTATTTGAATAAATAAGGCATTAATTATGATAAGAAAATGGTTTGATAAAAAAGTATTGATTCTCGGCTTGTCAAAAAGCGGTATTGCCGCAGCTAAATACCTGAATTCAAAAGGTGCTGACTGCTATATAACTGAGAAAAAGCCTTTTGACCCGAAAGATGAACAAATTGTAAAAGAGCTTAATGATGCAGGTATAAAAACGGAATTTGAAAACCACTCCGATGAATTTATGGAGGATGCCTATATAGCTGTAACAAGTCCGGGTATACCTCCTAAATCAGAGCTTATGCAAAAGCTTAAAGAAAAGAATATAACGGTAATAAGTGAAATTGAACTGGCTTATCTTGAAACCCAGATTCCTTTTATTGCAATTACCGGAACGAATGGAAAAACGACAACAACGGAGCTTACAAATTTTATAATTAACAAAGAATTTAAAGCTGAAAAATGCGGAAATATAGGAATTCCTCCCTGCTCATTGCTTGAGGATAAAATTGATTATTTTGTATGCGAGGTCAGCTCTTTTCAGCTTCAATACAGCCCGAGTTTCCGCCCGCAGATTGCAGTTTGGATGAATTTTACGCCTGATCACATTGACTGGCATGGCGGATTGGAAAACTATTTTCAGGCAAAAGCTTCTTTGTTTTCCCCAAACAAAAGACCGGGTTTTGCAGTGTTTAATGCGGAAGATGAAAGACTTTTGGAATTCGGAAATGAATATGCAGGAGAAAAATTCTTTTTCGGAAAAGAATTTGAGCAAAACTGCTCGTATATAAAAGACGGAGCAATTTTTTACAAAAGAGACAAAGGCACTGAGGAAAAAATTATAGATATTAAAGATATTCCGCTTGTCGGGAATCACAATTATCAAAACGTTATGGCTTCGGTAATAAGCGCCAAACTTGTAGGCGTAAGTTCTGAAAAAATAACGGAAGCAATAAAAGAATTTAAAGCGCCAGAACACAGATGCGAGTTTGTTGCTAATATACAGGGTAAAGACGTGTACAATGACTCAAAAGCCACAAATCCGGAAGCTGCAATTGTTGCACTAAAATCATTTGCGGGAAGGACTTTGACTTTAATTGCCGGAGGTACAGATAAAAATACCGATTTGACGGAATTTTGCGAAACAGTAAAAAAATATGTAAATCACGTAGTTCTGCTTGGAGCAGCAAGAGAAAGATTTGAATCCGAATTACGTAAAAACGGATATGAGAGCATAATAATGGTTGACGGAAGTTTTAAAGACGGAGTTGACAGAGCTTTTGAAACACAAGATGAGGTAGTTCTGCTGTCTCCGGCATGTTCAAGCTACGATATGTTCTCAGGTTATGAAGAGCGGGGAAGAGAATTTAAAGACTATGTCTTATCGAAGAAATAACAGAAGCAGAAGATATAAAAAATATGATGAAATAGAGCAGCATACGGACAATTCCGGTGTTGTGCTCTCGCCTCCCGATACAACGCTTATGGTAGTGGTTGCGTTTCTCGTTGTTATAGGGCTTATGGCAATATTTTCTGCAGGTGCACCAAAAGCAATGGATATGGGGCAGAATCCGGCATCTTTTGCATTAAAACAATTTGTGTATTTAATAGCAGGCTTTTTGGGACTCCAATATTTCATGAAACTGGATTATAAAAAACTGAAAGATTGGGCTGTTCCTTTTGCGTGGTTTGTTATTGTTATGCTTGCACTGGTGGATTTTACTTCGTTAGGACAGGTAGTTAATGGGGCAAAACGATGGATAGCTCTGGGTCCAATACAGTTTCAGCCGTCTGAGATGACAAAATTTGCGGTTATTATGCTTTTATCGAATGCTTTTTACCGTGATTCAGTAATATTTAGTTCAACAAAGTGGACAAGATATTTTATTCCTATTTTGATAATGGTATTTCTTGTTTATAAACAACCAAACCTTTCTATGGTAATTTTGCTGTTTTTAACCTCTATGGTTATGTATTTAAGCGTTGCCGGTTCGATTAAATATATGCTTGTAACTGCAGCGGCTTTTATTTCTACGGCAGTTACATCATTTATTTTATTTGGTAAAAAACTTCTGCACGGATACCAGATGCAGCGTATTCAAATCTGGCTGAATCCGGATTCTGATCCTTACGGTGCAGGTTATAATATTTTGCAATCTTTGCTTGCTTTTGCTGCAGGCGGATTCTGGGGAGTAGGTTACGGTAATTCAAAACAAAAACTGGCATGGCTTCCTGAAGGACATACAGACTTTATCTTTGCCGTTATAGCGGAAGAGCTCGGATTTTTGGGACGTTTTTTAATTATTGGTTTATCCTGGACATTTATTCATCGTGGAATTATAATTTCTTCACGGGCAAATGATATGTTCGGAAAACTTCTTGCGGTTGGTATTACACTTTCAATCGGCTTGCAGGCTTTCATAAATATGAGCGTATCAAGCTCGCTTATTCCGGCAACTGGTGTTCCGCTTCCGTTTATAAGTTATGGTGGTACATCACTGATTGTTTCATTATGTATGGTCGGAGTACTGTTAAATATTTCTAAAAAAAGAATAAAAAGGATAAGAAATTATGAACGAAACTACTAATAATAAAACTAAAGTATATTTTGTAACAGGCGGAGGTACCGGAGGACATATATATCCTGCAGTTGCAGTAGGCTTTGCTCTGCAAAAAGAAGCAGATACAGACAAAGTCTATTATGTAGGGAATCCTGACAATCTTGAAAAAAAGATAGCAGAGGACAAAGTTTTTGATGATTTTTTGCCAGTTGATATTACGGCATTACCACGTGCTTTCAGTTTTGATTTTATCAAATGGTCTTTTAAACTGACCTGGGCAACAGTAAAATCCATAGGATATATTCTAAAATATCGTCCGAATCTTATATTCGGTACAGGCGGATATGTCAGTGCTCCGATGCTTTTTGCAGGAATTTTGACAGGTACGCCTGTTGTGATTCATGAGTGTGATGCAATTGCAGGTAAAGTTACAAAATTCGTTGCACCTTTTGCAAAATCAGTTTCAGTTGCATTTGAATCTGCCAAGGAGAAAATTAAATCTGACAAAATCTATGTAAACGGCAATCCTATAAGAGAAGAATTTTCAAGTACTGACAGATACCATGCAAGACAGGAATGGAATCTGAAAGATAAGCTTACTATTATGGTTATGGGCGGTTCTCAAGGTGCGAAAAAAATTAATACGGTTCTAGTTCAATGTCTGAAGGATTTGTTTAAAAAATATGATATTCAAATTATTCACCAGACAGGGCTGAAAAACTATGATGAAACCGTAAAAGAACTAAAAAAGATTTATCCTCATTACACGGAAAATTCACAGTATTTGATAAGACCATATTTCAAAAAAATGTATCTGCCTATGCTGGCATCTGATATTGCTGTGTCTCGTGCGGGTTCATTGAGTATTTCAGAGATTTGTGCTTCAGGTTTAGCTTCTTTGCTTATTCCCTATCCGTATGCATCTGCAGACCATCAGAGAAAAAATGCAAAAGAAATGGAAGAAGAAGGTGCAGCTTTATATCTGGACGATACAGAATGTACAAAAGAAGCCTTTATGGAAAAACTGGAAGAAATCATAAATGATACACAAAAAATGATAGAACTTCAGAACAATGCCAAAAGACTGGTAAAATATGATGCAACAACAAATATTGTAGAACAGATAAGAGCTGTTGTGAAATAGCTTTTTGATAAAAATATGTAAATTTTAAAATATTTTAAACTGCCAAAAACTGGCTTGATTTGCTTTTTAGACTTGTTAAAGTTATAATGTCAAAATAGGCAATATGTTAGGGGTTGGGCTGTGAAAAAACCTGATTTATTTGAAAAAACTCAGGAAAAGAACAATAAACGTAAAAACAAAATCCGTTTTTATTATTCTTTTCTTACAATTGTTCTTTTAATTTGCCTTGTTCAAATTGGTATAAGTGCTTTTAACAACATAACTAAAAGTATCAGTTATCACGGAAAAATTAAAAAGATGAAAGCTCTCAATCAACAGGCTTATGCAGAGAACAAAAGACTCAAAGAAGAACTGGAAGATTTCAGTTCATTAAAGAGTCTTGAAGCAATTGCCAGAAACAATCTCAAAATGGCCGGAGAAGATGAAGTGCTTGTAATAATCAATAAACCTCAGCCGGCTGCAGATGCTGTTGATCCGAAAAAAAACGTAAAACATAAACAGCAAAAATTTGCAAAAACACAAAAGTCTCAAAAAACAAAAATTTAAAAAGAGAAAGCTCCTTTGTACTCTGTACTTAAAGGAGCTTTGTTAATAATGTTGCGACATCGAAGTAAAAACCTTACTTCTACTTGCTTTTCAGCATTTTGTTATAAAGCAAACCGCATATCCCTGTTTACTTTACTGCTGCGAGCTTTGCGGAAATTCCTATATCGGAATTAATCATCTTTGCACTTGCTATTGCCATAGAACGTCTTTTTTTAGCTCCTCTTAAAAGAAATGCCACACCTTCACTTATATTGCTTGTTGATTTGTTTAATTTTTTTAACATCAATTGCACCCCTATTTTTGATACGCTTGTTATATTCTTTTTATCGGGTCAATTAGAAATTTCTTTAGGATTTTGATTTCCATTGTTACATAAGTTTACAAATCAGTATAAATTGTTCTCTAACATTGGATCAATCACAATAATTTATATAAAATAAAAAGCCTTTAACACTGGGTTAAAGGCATCAATTCGGTTAGTAATTTTGGTAGTTAGGTTATAGAGTTTATGGAGTTATTAATAGCTTCACACTTTTTAATTAAAATAACTGATTATTTAAAAAACTTTTAAACACTTCTGTTTTTTTAAAGCTTGTAAAAGAAAAAAATTTACTCATTTAAAGAGATTTATTACAAAAATTAACAAAAGGAGTCAACCTCGTAAATACGAAGACATAGTCGAGGTTGGTTAATGATATCAAGTTTTGTAATTAAAAAAAAGCTTATACTATTATATAATTACCTTACACACATTTTTACGGGAGGTAAGGATGAAAGAATTTTTTGAACTGCATAAAGATTTTATACTGACTATTTTACCGGATTTTTTACATAACAAATGGACAATCATGGTAATAAACATACTAATCTTTGTAGCAATAGTTAAACTTGCAAACTTTTTTATTGAGAAATTTTTATCCAGAATTATTAAATACAAAGACGATTTTGAGTTTAAAAAGCAGCTTATTACTCTTGAATCTATAATAAAATCTATAGTTGACACTATTATCGTTGCTTTTGCCGTTATGTATATATTAAACGGACTGGGTGTTGATATAAGACCTATATTGACAGCAGCAGGGGTTTTGGGTGTTGCAGTAGGTTTTGGTGCAAAAAGATTTTTTGAAGACATAATAACAGGCATGTCCTTGATACTGGAAGGGCAGGTACGTGTCGGTGATTATATAGAAATTAACGGACATGAAGGCGTGGTTGAAAAAGTTGATATTAAACTTATACAGCTTAGAGATATAAAAGGACGTGTCCATTATTTGAGAAACGGTATGGTGGATACGATTGTGAATTATACAAGAGAGTACTCATATTATATTTTTGATATCGGAATAGACTACAGCCAGAATATAGACAGAGTAATAGAAGTGCTGAAACAAACAGATATTGATTTTCGAAATAACGCAGCCTCAAAAGACTATGTGCTTGCTCCTTTAGAAATTCTCGGGGTGGACAGTTTTCAGGATTCTGCTATTATAATCAGAGCTAGAATAAAAACACTGCCTATTAAACAGTGGGAAGTAGGAAGAGAATTTAACAAATACATTAAACAAAAATTTGATGAAAACGGCATTGATATCCCGTTCCCTCAGCTGACAATGCATATGATAAACGAGGTAAAAAATAATTCATGATAAAATGGTTTTACATCACATAAAAACATTAAAAGACAAAAGAGGGAATTAAAAGTTGGCACAAATAAGTTCATACAAACTGGCAAGTGTTGTTGCAAGAATATTAGACGACAAACTTGCAAAAGATATAGCAATTTTGAATATAAGTAATGTTTCTGTACTTGCGGATTATTTTGTTATCTGTTCTGCAGACACAAATACTCAGGTAAAAGCACTTACGGGCTATGTAAGAGACAGGATTAAACATCTTTTTGAAAGAATCCCCGCCGGAGAAGAAAATGATTTGAGAAACAGATGGAATCTTCTTGATTACGGCGATGTTATTGTGCATATTCTTCACAGGGAAGAGAGAGAAACTTATGCTATAGAAAAATTCTGGTCTCATGCACACAAAATAGAAAAAGAAGCCTGGGAAGAAGAATCAAAAGAATATTCAGAATACGAGCAGTAATTTTTTTTAATAATTACCTGCATATAAATTACTTTTAATATATAATTTGTTTGTAACAGGGACACTCAGACAAAATGCGTCCTGTCTAATAAAGGCAAAGGGAGACTATGGCAAAAGAAAAGAAAAAAATAAAAGTTGCATTTCCTCACATGGGAAACATTTATATTGCGTGGGGTTCAGCATTGAGGAGACTGGGTATAGAGCCTTATATCCCGCCTTATACCAGTAAAAGAACTCTGTCTCTGGGTACAAAAAACAGCCCCGAGTCTATCTGTCTGCCTTACAAACTTATTCTTGGCAACTTTATTGAAGCTATAGAAGGCGGTGCTGATTATGTTGCAATGATTTCATCTCCCGGGATTTGCCGTCTCGGTGAATACGGTGCCGGTATTCAAAATACGCTGGAAGATATGGGATACCATGCAAATTACATTGAACTGCAGCTATATGACGGAATTAAGGGTATGTTCCGCTTCCTGACACAGTTAAGCGGTGTAAAAAATCCGGTTACAATTATCAGAGCTATTGTTTTTGCTTTCAGAAAAGTTTTTGCAGCAGACAGAATGGAGACAATGCTTTCTTACTACAGAGCAAGAGAAATAAAAACAGGTGAAGCAGAAAAAGCATTTAAAAAAGGTATGAAGCTTATCTATGAAGCAAACCATTACCGTGAACTCAAAAAAGCGGAAAAAGAAGCAAAAGCTATGATGCAAAAAGTTGAAATTGACCCGAAAAGAGATGTTTTGCACGTAGATTTGACAGGTGAAATCTATCTTGTTCAGGATCCTTTTTCTAACCAGAATATTGAACGTGAACTCGGCAGAATGGGAGTACAGACACGAAGAACTCTCACTGTTTCGAGCTTTTTGAAAGATGCTATTATCCCGAAAATGTTTGTTAAGGGAGAAACCCATCTGGAACGTGCTTTCAGACTTGCAAAGCCTTATTTATCAAGAGATATAGGCGGTGATTCTCTGGAATGCGTTTCTGATATTGTTTATGCAAACGAAAAAGGTAAAGACGGCATTATTCATATCAGCCCGTTTACCTGCATGCCGGAGATTATGTCTCAGAACTTTTTCCCTGCAATGAGAGAAAATTGTGAAATTCCTATACTGCCTTTGATTATGGATGAACAAACAGGAAAAGCCGGTTATATCACACGTCTTGAAGCTTTCGTTGATTTGATGAGAAGGCGCAAAAGAAGAAAAGAACAGCAGCTAGTTGAAACAGCAAAGTCTTAATTTATTCAGCTTATTTTTTAAATACCTGTTGGTACCATTCTTCGGAAGATAAATTAACACGAACACCCTGCTTAATGGATTGTATAAGTTTTTTTATATTTTCTACGCCCTGTGTAATATATTTCCCTTCAATAGCATCACCTTGATATGCCATAATTGTTTTTTTGCTGTTACGTAGACCTTTTGTATTATATAGGTGTATGTCGTCTGTTTTTAAGAAATGGTTGTCGAGCGGTTTAAAATCCCTGCATTTAATAGTACAACATTGCCCGCGGGAAATATATTCCTTGATTTCTGCAACAGGTTTGCCTAATTTATTAGTTATTATGGTGATTTTGTTTACTGTCATAATTGTTCCTTTTTTATATCTGTCAGCCTTTAAATATTCAACACATGGAAATCAAAAATTTGCTAATTTGTTAAAATATTTTACATTCTATGTAAATCTGTCTGAGGTATGTTTGTATCCGAAAACATCTTGCTGTGTCATTTCCCTCTCTCAAAACAATTCACAGGATTGTTTTGTTTGGCTCTGAGTTGTATCACGAATTTTCATAGATAAACTACGGTAGAAACACTTCTGAAACTGAGAAATCAAATTAATTTGTAAAATGTAGTAAATACAATGGTTTCGACTTAAATGTTAAAAAATATTACGAAATAATTGTCTTTTTAGAATAAAAAAGGCAATTATTTCATTAGTAAATACTTTATATATATACGAGAGATAAAAAGAGAAATAAAAGAGAGAAATAATTTTTTAAACACATAAACATACACTGACCTACCACACTAACCTACACACTTACACTTACTTACTACACAACACGAGGAATCAAAAAAGATTCGACGGGAATTCATTAAGAATT
>CALUVO010000094.1 GCA_944324245.1 Candidatus Gastranaerophilales bacterium
CTTGTGATGCTGCTAAACCCATTTTATGTCTCCTTACAATTTACTTACAATGCTTACATGTATATAAAACCAAAATAAAGAATCTATATTCAATATATATTAATATTGTTACATTTCTTTACAAAAAGGAGCAAAGCTGCGTATTTTGTTTTATTTTCTTTATTTTATTTTCACCGGCAAATTTATATGACAATATTTTAATGTTAAAATAAACAACAAAGTTAAGGAGAATATTATATTTATGACTACGGCAAACCAATCATTAAAACCAATAACAACAAAAATAAATGAAAACGGACATCTAGAAATAGGGGGATGTGATGTTGTTTCTCTTGCAGAAAAATACGGAACCCCTTTATATGTTTTTGATGAAGAAACAATAAGAACCATTGCCTGTCAGTACAAAAAGGCTTTTAATAATTACCCGAAAGTCAGTATGTTATACGCATCAAAAGCTTTTATGACAAAAGCAATTGTCAGAATTCTGGATGAAGAAGGCTTTGGTTTTGATATGGTTTCAGGCGGAGAAATTTATACTGCTTATAAAGCCGGTGGTAATATGAAAAAGAGTCTTTTTAACGGTAACAACAAGTCTTACGACGAACTGCAGATGGCTGTGGAATTCGGCGTGGGTCTGGTTTCTGTAGATAACTTCTTAGAACTTGCTTTATTAAACGATGTTGCAAAGTCTAACAATAAAGTTGTTGATATCCTTTTAAGAGTTACCCCGGGGATTGAATGTCATACTCATGAGTATATTCAAACAGGTCATCTGGATTCCAAATTTGGTTTCGATTTAACTCAAGTTGATGAAGCCGTTGAACTAATAATTGATGAATACAAAAATTTGAATCTTATAGGGCTTCATGCACACATTGGCTCACAAATTTTTGAAACATCTATTTATTATGATGAGGTTAATGTGCTTTTAAAAGAAATGGGCAGGCTAAAAGAAAAATACGGACTAAACCTTACCCATATTAATCTTGGCGGCGGTCTCGGTATAAAATATACGGATAAAGATTGTCCTCCATCTATTGATGAAATTGCTGAAAAAATAATCTCTTCAATCAAAGAAAATGCGCCGAAATACAATGTAGAAAGCCCTGAAATTCACATTGAACCCGGCAGAAGTATAATAGGAACATCAGGTGTTACTCTGTATACAGTCGGGAGTTCAAAACAGGTACCAAAAGGTAAAAAATATGTGGCAGTGGACGGCGGTATGGCAGACAATCCGAGACCCAGTCTGTATCAGGCTGTTTATACCGCAGAAGTTGCAAACAGACCTGAAGATGAAAAGACAGAAACCGTCACTATTGCGGGTAGATTTTGCGAATCCGGTGATATTTTGATAAAAGATGTAAAAATGCCGGTGTTAGAGGAAGGAGATATTCTCTGTTTCTATGACACAGGTGCTTACGGGTATTCTATGTCCAGCAATTACAATCGTGTATTAAAACCAGCAGCGGTACTTGTAAATAACTCACAATCTGATATTATTATAGATAGAGAAGATTACGAGCATCTGGTTTCGTTGGATAGGATACCTGCCAGATTAGAAAAATAAGGCAAATAAGTGATAGGCGAAATTAAGGACAGTTTATTAAATCAAATAAAAACGCTGCATTTGACTCTTAACTGGGTTAACGTTATTGAAGTTTTAATTATTGTCGCTTTTATTTTTCTAATCTATCAAAAATTTATCAAAGGTACACAGTCGGAAAAACTTGTTAAAGGCATTTTTATCCTTTTATTTGCCTGGTTATTCTCAGAAATTTTGATTAAATTTAATTTACTGATACTTGGCGTATTCTTAAAGACAATGGTAAGCGTGGTAATGTTCGGTGCCGTTATCATCTTCCAGCCTGAAATAAGGAAATTTTTGGGCTATCTGGGGCAATCAAATATATTTCATTCTCATTTAAAGAAAAAGAATCTTAAAGATGTACAAAAAGTAAATGTCATAAAAGAACTGATAGAAAGTGTCAAATATCTTTCAAAAACCAGAACAGGGGCATTAATGGTGCTGGAAAGAGATGATGATGTAAACAGTTATTCCGATGTAGGCACACAGCTTGATGCAATATTATCCACTGAACTTTTGCTTACGATTTTTCATCCAAATACACCCCTGCACGATGGAGCAGTAGTTATTACAGGTGATTTGATACGTTCGGCGGGTGTTTTGCTTCCGTTGACAGAAGATCCTAAACTAAGCTGGAAATACGGAACACGCCACAGAGCGGCAATCGGTATGAGCGAAGTGTCTGATTCAGCCTGTCTTGTTGTGTCAGAGGAAACAGGAGATGTATCGATTGCACTGGATGGTACATTAAAAAAATATGATGACATAACTGTTTTGAAAAAAGATTTAGAAATTCTTTTGGGGTATGAGGATGAAGACATTATTGAAGAAAATAAAACAGTATTTAATTTTATAAAAATTAAAACAAAAAAACAAAATAATGCGGCCGAAAAGAAAAATGACAAAATGTCCAAGTAGAACAAAATGAATCCGATAGAATCAATATACAAAAATAAAATAATTGCAGTAATAAGAGCCGAAAATCCATCAGAAGCCATTGAAAAGGCAAAGGCAATGGCTGACGGCGGTATCAAGGTTTTTGAAATTACAATTGAAAACAGCAGTTTGATTTCGGCTATAAATGAACTGAGAAATATCTCTGATATAACGGTAATGGCAGGTAATGTAATTACTTCTATGCAGGCTCAGCAGGCTATAAATAATGGTGCACAGGTTATTATTTCACCTGTTTTTCAAAACAGCTTGCTAAAGTATTGTACAGGATGTAAAGTTCCTCACATAGTAACAGTATCAACTCCGAATGAAGCATATAATGCGTGGAAATCAAGAATACCTGTAATAAAACTGTTTCCGGCAAAATCAATGGGGCAGGTGGAATATCTTGAGGATTTGTTAAGACCTATGCCGTTTTTAAATCTGATGCCCTCAGGCGGAGTAACAATAGAAGATTTTACTCAATACCTAAAAGCCGGTGCTGTTGCTGTTGGTATAGGAAGAAGTTTTTATAAGGATGCCACTTTGAAAGAAATAACAGAGCGTGCAAAATTTGCTGTATCCCAATTAGCAAATATTTAGCGGATTATCTCCATTATGCTCTGAGCTCTGTGTGCCCAGGTATGTCTTTGTTTAGTTATATTATAGGCAGCCTGAGCTTTTTGCATTCTTTCTTCTTTATTAGAAAGGTAATATGCGGCCTTATCTGCAATATCAGCAAATGTTGCGTGGTTAAAATACCCGAAAGAATCTTCAAATTCTGCCTGTATAGAAGGTGTATCACTGACAAGAGAAAATGTTTCTACAGCAGAAGCGTTTAAAATTCTTTCGTGTAAACCAAGCCCCAGCTGCATAGGATGACAATGCAAAGATATCTTTGCTCTGTTCATTATGTTTATGCTTTCTGTTACATCACAGGCACCTGCATATTTAACATTTCCTTTGATGTATTTTTCCCACGGGCCGTTACCGTAAACAACAACATTAAAATCAGATAACGCCTGAATCATTTTTGCCTTTTGTTCATACATTGCAAGTGTGGATACATTTTGAAATAAAAGCAAATATTGTTCTGCATCAAGATTCAATCCATAAGAAGCACATACCGCCTGAGAGATTTGCCAGAAGGTTAATTTTGGATTCTGAACAGTAATTTCGAGCATCTGCACCATCAATTTGAATACAAGATCAGGCATTGTTTGTTTTAATTCTTGAAGCTTTTTTTCATAATCAATCATGGATGAAAAATAGACTATATCTATATCTTTTTCGGTATTTGTTTTTTTCCACAATTCCAAATCCGTCGCATGCGGGATATATCCGTGTTTTATTGTTGGAAAGAACTTTGCAACAGGCTCATTATCAGCGGGCGTAACTTCAAATACTATAAATTTATCAAATGAAGAAAATTGTTTAATTATATTGTAATTTTGTGCAAAAACAGAATCTACCGACCACATTATATTAGTGACATTCATCCCGAGTATTTTTTGCCAGAAATCTATACATGAAGTGTTAAAACCTATTGCAATATTAAAGTTTATATGATTGTTTCTGCATTCATCAGTAGAATAAGCTTTTACGCCTATTTGTTGGAAACCTTTTAATAATCCTTCCGTAAAAGTTGACAGGACATTATACACACCGCCTTCTCTCTTGTCATTTCCGTGTACAGCCACTATAATGTCTTTTTTGTCCATAATTTTTTCTCCGAATGCTATAAAAATATCATCCTATAACATCCTTATTTTGTCGAATAAGCAAAGATTTTTAATAATTTTTTATTTGATTTTATGCAGGCATTTTTATATAAAGTGCCTGTTTTTTATTTATATTTTCCAGTGCAATAAAATTCTCTTATTGTACTGATGTCACGATTGGAAGCATGTATGCCTATAACATCAGTTGTATGATACATTATGTCATTTCTGTTTGAAGAGTGTCCCATTATCCCGAGTGCATGTCCGATTTCGTGGAGTGCTATGGCAAAAACACTTTTTCTTGACAATGTTTTATTTTTACTGCCCGGTACAATATATCCGATTTCTATATTTGCAGAAAGCATATATTTACCCGCACTTCTGTGTGTAGTGTTGCCTGCTAAACCGTCACCAACTTTTGGTACAAAGTAAACCCGTATATTGGCGGTTGATTCTTTATTTGCCTGTACAAAATGGATGCAGCCGCCGGCTGCTGTTTCCCATTCTCTGAATGCATTATACACAGTAGAAGTATATTTTGTTGAGGGTTGTACCCATACTTTTATGCGCTTTTCATTTTTCCATAAAGCATATACACTCAATTCGTTTATATAGTTATCAGCCATAACATTGCTGATAGTAAATACAAAAACTATGAATAATAAAAAAATTTTTCTCATAATTTATATAATACCATTTTTATTTTATAAATAAAGTTTAAAAAGATAAGGGTGTTTATTATTTAGCCTGCGTTCTTATGTCAGATGCATTTTTGTGCGCAAGCAGCCCTTCTTTTTCGGCAATTACCGAGGCAGTTTTTGCTAATTTTTTTGCTGCAGCTTTATCAACATACTGATATGTTTGTATTTTTATAAAATCAAATATGCTAAGCCCTCCTGAATATCTGGCAACCATATTTGTAGGCAGTGTATGGTTTGTTCCGGCACAGTAGTCTCCAAATACTTCTGCTGAATAATTGCCCAAAAACAGTGAACCGTAGTTTGAAAACATATTCATGTTGCCCTGTGGATTTTTAATACATAGCTCCAGATGTTCAGGTGCACGTCTTTCTGATATATTTACTGCCTGTTCTATATTATCAACAACAACAGCAAAAGATTTTTCGTAAGATATTTTAGCAATTTCAGAGGTTTTTAGCTGTTTTAGCATTTCTTTTGCATATTTGTCCACTCCTTTTGCAAATTCTTGCGAAAAACAAACCAGATATGCTCTTGCATCTTTATCGTGCTCGCATTGTGCCAGCATATCGGCAGCAACAAACTCTACATTAGCTGTTTCATCAGCAATTATAAGGACTTCTGACGGACCTGCCAGAAAATCTATTCCGCAATCCCCGTAAACCTGTTTTTTTGCGGCTGTCACAAATTTGTTGCCTGGTCCGACTATTTTATCAACACGGTGTACGCTTTCGGTACCGTAAGCCATTGCTGCTATAGCTTGAACTCCTCCGACTCTGTAAATTTTATCCGCACCTGCCATATCACACGCAACTATTGTCACATCTTTGATTTTTGGTGAGCACGCAATTACTTTTTCTACGCCTGCTGTTTTTGCAGGAACTATTGTCATAATTGCCGTGCTCGGCAGAGGGTAATTGCCGCCCGGTATGTAGCATCCGGCTTTTTTTATCGGAATAATTCTGTGACCGAGTTTTATTCCGTCATATTCTGTATCCAGATTTCTTATACAATCAAGCTGATTTTGTGCAAACATTTGTACGTTTTTAATTGCCGTTTTTATTGCATCAATAGTCTTTTTATCAACATTTTTGTAAGCATTTTTTATTTCGTCTTTTGACACCTCGAGTAAATCGAGCATTCCGTCGCCGAATTTTCTGGAGTACTTTATAAGTGCCCCATCGCCGCTTCTTTTTACATCTTCAATAATTTCATTTACGCTTTCGATGGTTTCAAATTCAATATTTGAAAAAAATTCTTCCGGAATATCGTTGTATTTGTATATTTTCATTTTATCCTTTCTGTAAGTTTGTAAAATGAATTTTCAATATCTTTGAGTTTAAGAGAATAATTTGTATCAGAGGCTTTTGGCATAAGGATAAAAGACATATAATTATTAAGATTACCCAGTCTGTTATTTTTTATAGAAAGCCTTACACATTCTCTCAAAAGCCGTTTTATTCTGTTTCTTTTTGTTGCACGTTTGTGATACTTTTTGCCTACTACAAAGCCGAATTTCGTAGCAGAAGACGGGTCTTTTTTCTTTTTTCCAATATATATAATAATGTGAGAGTCTGACACAATTTTGTGGTTTTTATATGTGGCATCAAAAGCCTTTGTATTTTTTAATCTGTATTTTTTAGGAAGCATATATATTATTAAAGCATAAAAATGTCTGAGTTGGACCTCGCTTGTACCCGAGGGCATCCTGATGCGTACGGTGTGCAGTATAAAGATTGGAAACTGTCCGAGCATGAAGAAAATCCAAGAAGCGGATTTGCCTTCTTTTGCCGTTGAGCTAAGGCGAAACGTGCAAAATGGCTTCACGAAATTATCAATAGTTTTTCTTTGAATTATTGATTTGTAAACAGAGAAAGAGCG
>CALUVO010000095.1 GCA_944324245.1 Candidatus Gastranaerophilales bacterium
CTCCGACTACTTGTTGAACCTGTGCAATAAACAAGTTCGTTGTTTAATAATAAGTCCGGCACAGCCAACAAGTGCATGGGGTCACTTCCGTAAAATGCTAGACTTGGCGTCACTCGCACTCCGTGTATCACTCCTACAAGCGAGGTCCCACTCAGACATCTTATGATTTATTATTTTTAGATAAAAATTTTGCAATTAGCTGAAGCCTGTTAAATACATTTGTTTTTTTGTATATTCCGGTGAGCCTTTTTTTAACCGTTGCTTCACTATACCCCATTATTTCCGCTATTTCTATATTTTTTAAACCGTTTATAACAAACTTTGTAATCTGTGTTTCTTCCTCTGTTAAAATCATTTGTATTCCTCTCTAGATTATTCTTAAAAAAAAACGGGTGTATCGGCAAAAAACTATTACACCCGCAGTCATGGTTTGAAGACCTTTCGGCCATCGGGAGTGTATGTATTGTATAATTTTTGTTTTTATTTAATGCTGATTTAACTCTACTGCAGCCATGCGCTCAGCAGGTTTTTACAATTTTTTTCTTCTTTCAGATTATTTTGGTATTATTGGCACAGACTTTTTCTAAAATCCCCTCAAATAAAAAATTCTTGCAGAAAATTTCTTCATTGCATCTGTTATCTTTGCAATTGCAAATTTTACAGAAACAACATATATCATTTTCAGAAAGCAAAGCCAGAGCAATATCCAGCATGTCAAGAAGAAGTTGTATTTTGTGTCTTCTTTTATTAATTTTTTGAAAGTATATATCTAAACCTCCTGTATATCTATAAAAGTCAAATAATTAATTCTCATTGCTTAAAAAAAATATTTATGTTATTCTTAAAGTGAAGTATATATCTTGCCTGATCTCGGGGGTCAGGCTATTTTTTTAATCTTCACTTTAAATCAAATACCTCCGTATGACAATTTTATTATAGATAACTACTTTACAATTGTCAAGTAGTATTTTATAATTGTAAATAATAAACGGTAGTATACAATGCTATTAAGGGAGTAGATATGAAATTATATGAAGCAATAGAAGAGCTTACCGGAAAATTAAAAAGGAAAATAAGCTACACTGACATAGCAGAAGCTCTGGAAGTTACAAGACAATACGCAAATCAGATTAAAGACCGAGAGCTTTCTTTTGAGCAGTTAAAACGCATTGATAACTTTTTCCAAACAAATCTTGCAACTGCAAAGTATAAAATATTAGAGACAAAAAACAACGAAGAGTGCATCTCCATACCTGTAAGAGGTGATGTTTCTGCAAGCATGGGGTATGGTGTTACTGTATATAATGAAAACCTGACAGCAACATATTCTATAAGTAAAAAGCTTGCAAAAGATTTAGGAGTTTACAATTGCCATATGGAAATGATTTTTGCCCAGGGAGACAGTATGATGCCAACGATAGAAGGAGGGGACAGTCTGCTTATAGACCGTTCAAAAAAAGAAATATATGATGGCAAAATATATTGCGTCAGAATAGAAAACCAGCTTTATGCAAAAAGACTCCAAAAAATCCCGCCAAATACCATTGTAGTCGTATCAGACAACGAAAAATACAGAAGTTTTGAGATAGATCTTTCAAAATGCGCTGATTATGACTTTGAAGTTATAGGCGAAGTACGCTGGTGGGGACGGGTTGCAAAATAGTTTTTTATAAATTCTTCACAGGCAAATTTTTTATATATTCAATTGCCTGTTCTTTTGTTGTCACTTCAGATGACATTTGAGCTTCTTTTAACTGTTCAATTATTTTTCCCAGTTCTTTTGAGGCAGGAATGTTTAAAATCCGCATTATTTCATTACCGTCAAGAAGTTTTGGCAGCGGTTTAAGTTCACTTTTTAATTTTAAATACCCTTCAAGAAGTTTATTTAACCCGTTAATGTTTTTTTCTATCATTTCCTGAGTAACATCCTCACCAAGAGCAGACATTCTGTCTGCATAGGCTATTGCAATCAGGTCTATAACTTCATTTTCCATCTTTCTGTAAAAGCGAAGATATGCTTTTTCACCTGCTTCATCAGAAGTCACAACGCCTGCCGGATAAATGTGGTTTTTTATGATTTTTTGTATATAAACTGCATGCTTTTTGGAAAACTTTAGTTTTCTTAAAGTAGGAAGGATAATTTCAGCACCGATTTGATCATGCTTTATAAATCTGTGTCTTCCCGTTTCCGGCTCAATCTGCCATGTGGAGGGTTTGCCGACATCATGCAAAAAAGCAGCCATTTTCAAATACGCAAGACGTCTTTGCCCTGCACCAAAATCCTCATCAAGATGTTCTTTTACTTCAGTACCTGTATTGTCATAAAAATTCTGTACCTGACGCACTGTTTCAATAGAATGTTCTAAAAGCCCGAGATGATGATGTGAATTTGGCGGAATGTTTCTTATCTCAGCTGTTTCTGGGAAAATATGTTCCAGAAGATTTAACTTTTCCATTTCGGTCAATGCTTCAACAGCATATTCCCCGCCAAAAAGCTTTACAAGCTCTGTATTCACTCTCTCTTTTGCAACATTATCAAGCAATGCTGCATGGATTTTTACGGTTTGTGTAATGGTATCAGAAAGACTAAAACCCAGTGTGCTCCGAAATCTAAAAGCTCTCAACAGCCTGATTGGGTCATCAAGCAGGTTGTTAACGGAGATTTCTTTTATTATTTTATTTTCCAAATCTTTTTGTCCGCCGCATATATCAACAAGCCGGTCATTGTTTAACTCATAAGCTATAGCATTAATTGTAAAATCACGCCGTAACAAATCCTGCTCTATATTTTCACCTGCACAATCAGCTATATCTATATAATCTGATTTATTTTCCAGTACAACCCTGTATATTTTATTTTTTGCATCCAGCTCAATAAAATAGCCGTTTATTGTATCAGCAAGATTCTTTGCCTCATTACAGGCATGTCCCGCTGGTACAGCTATATCAATATCCGAACTTGTTTTGCCGAGGAGAATGTCTCTTATATAACCGCCGACAAGATAAACCGGCATGCTCTCTTTTGTCAAAGCCGGTTTAATTAATTTTATTATTTTATTTTTATTAATGTAATCCTGTATCATCTTCAAACTCGTATATTACATTTGCCAGTGCTGTAATCGCCGCTGTTTCTGCCCGTAAAATAAGGTTTCCGAGGCTAATTTTGTATATATCTTTGGCATGCTCGAACAATTGAAGTTCTCTTGCGCTAAAACCGCCTTCGGGTCCTATAATCACAGCTATTTTTGCTGCTTTATCAGCTTTTAAATTTTTCAGGCATGCTTTTAGCGGCAATTTCTGCGTACGCTCAACGCATGCTATTTTTATATCATAATCGCTGCTGTTAATAATATCGTCTAAAGACACAGCCGGCAAGACTTTCAGAATATCTGAACGTTCACATTGTTTGGCTGCTTCGTTGGCTATTTTCTGCCATTTTCCGGATTTTTCTGCAGCGATTGATGGTTTTATTACACAGTTGTCTGTTATAACGGGTATTATCTCTTTTACACCCAGTTCTGTTGCCTTTTGTACAACCAGATTTTGGGCATCGGTTTTTAGCACACTCTGGACAAGAACAAGCTGCAAATTTAGATAATGATTGGATTTCTCAACATCTACAACTTTAGTTGTAATAGACTTAGAATCTATGTTTCTTATAACAACTTTGTATCTGGTCTGGTTCTCGTCAATAAGAGTAAGTATTTCACCTGTTTTTGCCCGTAAAACTCTGGCAATATGGTGATAATTCTCTTTATCTGTAATCACGGCTATATCGCTGTTTACATCCTTTGATGATATAAAAAATTGCGGCATATCAAATCTTTCCGGTGTTGTTCTCCTCCGTATGGAGGATTTATCATACTTTAGTATAATACCAGTAAAAACTTTTCATAACAAGCATCTCGGGCACTTTTTTCTCAAAATCAGGTCAAAAATTATACTAAAGTATGAATCGAGTCTGTTCGATATATGTAGTGTTCATAGAGTTAGTTAATCAAAAAAAGAAAGAGAGAAAGAGAGAGAAGAACATGGCTTTATTCGTAAACACTAACATTAACTCTTTGATTGCACAGAGAAGTATGAATAGCGCAAGCAGCAGTTTGCAGAGTGCAATTAAGAGATTGTCAACAGGTTTAAGAGTTAACCAGGCAGGTGATGACGCAGCAGGTCTTTGTGTGGCTCAGGGTTTGGATACACAAATCAGAGGTAACAAAAGAGCTCTGCTTAACATTCAAGACGGTCTTAACATGATGTACATCGCAGAAGGCGGTATGTCAGGTGTTACAGAGGACTTACAGAGAATCAGAGAACTTTGTATTCAGGCAGCAAACGGTGTATACAGCGAAGACCAGCAGCAAACACTTATTAACGAAATTGACCAGAGAATCAGGGACATTGACGTTATTGCAAACACCACAATATTTAACGGTTTGAACCTGTCAAACGGTACAATTGCTAAAAATGTAACCCTGCAATCCGGCTGCGGTTCTGATGCTGATAACAACTCAATTGATATTACAGGTGCTTTGACTGATATGAATGTTTCTGCACTCGGTGTAGGTGTAGCCGGTACCGGCAGTAATGCAGGCTTCTATGTATCAGGTCTATCCGGTACATCTACAGGTGAGGAAATCAGAGAATATATCGAAAAACTCGATGATGCTATTGATAAGATTTCGCAGGACAGATCTATGTTAGGTGCTTATCAGAACAGACTTCAATCAGCTTCCGATAACCTGACGGTTATGAATGAAAACTACGAACAATCCAAATCTCAGATTATGGACTGCGATATGGCAGAAGAAAGTGCAAACATGGTTAAGTATCAGGTACTGCAGCAAACATCAGCAGCAATGCTCTCGCAGGCAAACCAGATACCGTCAATTGCCTTACAGCTTCTCGGTCAGTAGTTTGATTCAGGCAGCTTAAAAAGATAAGCTTAATTATATCCCCACCCCATTATTACGTTTAACGCATAAAGACATAATGTCTCTCTAGCGGTGATTGCTCCTGCAATCACCGCCTCTCTGCATGATAACTAAAATAATCAGCAGCTGGTAAATCAATCCATGTTTATAGGATAATTAGTATTGTTCAATTTTTGCAGGATACTTCATTGTCAGTGTCGGTTTACGATATAAGATTTAGGAGTCTTTATGAATTCAACTTTAATAAAAAGACCTGAGTTAATATTTTTATTTTTTTCTATAATATGCGGTTTGTTTTTGATTTTTTTTACACCGCCTCTTTTAAGTGCTGATGAACCGGCTCATTTTTCCCGTATATATTCTCTTTCCGAAGGCAAAATTGCGTCTCTTGTTGTTAACAACAAAGCCGGCAATTTTGTTCCGCAAGCATTAAAAGAATTTGAAAACACATGGGAGCCGATGTTTCATGATACTGATATTAAAACAAATTTTGCTAAAATAAACAGCTCAAAAAAAATAAATATAGATAAAGATAACCTGGATTTTTCGAATCAATGTTACCAGACCTTATATTCTCCCGTTGCATATCTGCCTCAGACAGCAGGGGTATTTATTGCAAAACTCTTTACGCAATCAGTTTACTGGATATTAATAACAGCCAAAATTTTTCTTTTTATATTTTACGTTCTGTCAGGTTATTTTGCCGTGAAATCAACACCTTTATACAAATGGCTTTTTGTACTGGTTCTATTGTGTCCTACATCTCTGTCATTAGGATGTTCCGTGTCTGCTGACGGAGTCATTATATCTTTAAGTATTTTTTATCTTGCAAAGATTTTTGAATATTCTTTCAGGAAAAAAAATTTTATGGAAAAAGGTGAAATAATAAATCTTTGTATTCTTGCTATATTACTTTCGCTTGTAAAACAAAGCTTTTTAATTACTTTATTAATATTTTTTATTCCTAAAAGCAGATTCGGCAATAAATACTGGAGCAAAATTTTTCTAATTTTACTGCCTGCACTTTGCTGTGCTGTTTTATGGAGCCTTTTTAGCAGCACATGGTTTGTGCCTTTGAATAACTCAAATCCTTTATTGCAGACAAAATTTATTATATCTCACCCTTTTATCTATCTTCTGACAATTCTTAAAACAGTAAAAATGTGCACGGTTATGTGGATTTACAGTATAATAGGTATTTTGGGATGGAATAATTTATTTTTGTTTCCTATTGTGTACATTATGTATTTTATAGCCGCATGTTTAAATGCAATTTATAAAGAACAATTTCCACGTGTAACAGTACAGCAAAAATTAATATTGTTCGGAGTATTCCTTTTAAATTTTATTTTTATTTGCACTGAATTATATGTTTCGTGGACACCGCCTTATTTTACTGAATTTATCAGTATTGTTCAGGGACGTTATTTGATACCGGTAATTCTTCCTTTGCTATGTTTTTTGGGCTTTTTATTTGTACCGAAAAATAGTGAAAATTACAGAGTTTCAAAATTCAATTGTCTTGTGCTTTTTATTACATACTTAAATCTGTTTTTCTCTATGTTTATTGTTTATTATTTTTAATTTATCTTGTGTAAACTCTCGGGAGTCTGACTCTGAGGGCACAGGTTAGTTCATAATGGATTGTATTTAAAATTTTTGCCCATTCATCTATTCTTATTTCTTCATTTCCGTCTTTGCCGATGAGCGTAATAATATCACCTTCCTGTGCGTTGCAGTCTGTTATATCAAACATCATTTGATCCATGGTAATATTTCCGATTTGTTTGACTTTTTTGCCGTTAATAATACCGTAAATTTTGTTTGACAAATCTCTGAATACTCCGTCTGCGTAGCCTATAGGTATTGTTGCTATTTTTGTCGGTTTTTGTGTTTCAAAGGTGTGAGAATAGCTCACCCCTTCATCTTTTTGCGCAACATGTATGTTTGTTATTCTTCCTTTTAAAGACATTGCCGGTTTTATCTCCGGTTCCTGTATTCCGGCAGGCAAATCCGGCTGTAGTCCGTATATTCCTATTCCGACTCTTGCCATATTGTAATCAAAATCTTTGTAACTTATAACAGCAGCTGTATTGCAGCAGTGTATAAGAAGACCTTTTGTATCAACAGACTGTACTACATTGTGAAATTTTTCATATTGCCTTAGAGCAAGTTCTTCTGTCTCTGCTGTTGCAAAGTGTGTAAATATACCTTCAAGGTCTATAAAATCACACTTTTGAATTTTTTGTATAAACTCAACAGACTCGTCAGGTCTGACACCTATTCTGTTCATGCCGGTGTCTATTTTTACATGAACTTTGGGTTTAATTTTTAGCTTTTCATAAGTCTGCCTGCAGGCTTCAATGTGTTCATCAGAAAATACTGAAACAGAAATATTATTTTGTGCTGCTCTATCAAATGACCAGACAGGAACAGCGCCTAAGACCAGAATAGGAGCAGTAATATCATTTTCCCTAAGCTGCAGCCCTTCATCAATTGATGAAACCCCGAGAAAATCCACACCGGAAGCCAGCAGCACAGGTGCAATCATAACAGCACCATGCCCGTAAGCATCTGCTTTTACAACAGCAAAAAGTTTTGCGTCTTTTTTCAAATACTTTTTGAATTCTAAGATATTATGTTCTATACAATCTAAGTTTACTTCTACCCATGCGTCTCTGTGTGTATTAAGAAATGATGTTCTGTTAAATTTCACTGTAATTCACCCGCATTAATTTACGTAATAATTCTATCTCAAAAACTATAATATGATAAAATTTTATAGTTGATTAACACAAAAAAGGATAAACTATGAAAATTGCTGTAATATCTGATATACACGGAAATATGCAGGCATTAGAGTCTGTATTAAAAGATATTGAGAAGGAAAAATGCGACAGAATTTTTTGTCTGGGCGACCTTGCAATGGCAGGGCCGGAACCTGAAAAAACAGTGGAAACAATTAAGGATTTTGTACAGAACAGTGATTTTGTTTGTATTCAGGGAAACACAGACCAGATGATAGCAAACTGCGACAATCAGATGATTCATATGCTGGAAGAGAACAATCCGGTTATGGCTCATGCTCTTGAGTGTGATGTTACGGTTCTTTCAGAAGAGGCAAAAAACTTTTTGAGAAACTTGCCTGCACAAAAAGAAATAGAAATTGAAGGGGTAAAAATTCTTCTGGTTCACGGAAGCCCCAGAAAAAATAACGAAAATATTTTTGATAACTTAAAGATTGAAGAAGTTGAAGAAATGATATCAGGAACAGATGCAAATGTAATTTTTTGCGGTCATACACATGTTCCCTGCGGTTATCAGACAAATACAAAACAAACTGTTGTTAATGCCGGCAGTGTCGGACGTCCTTTTGCAAAAGAGCCAAAAGCCTGCTATGCAATTATAGACATACAGGGAAATGAATTTTCCGTTAAACACAATCTTGTTGAATACGATGTTAAAACAGCTTCGGAAATTCTAAAAAACAGAGGTTTTGAAGGTGCGGATAAACTTGCCGCAATGCTGCTGTGTGCAACAAGCAGATATCCGCAATAATTTCAGGTGCTGGCTGCGGTCAGAGGAATTCCTGACGGGTGAACCCGGTGAGCAAATGCTAAGCTGACGGCAGCGCAGCGTAGTCAGCGGCAGCAACTGCGACACCAGATTAGAATATTGTATGAAAGGCAATTATGATTGAAAGATACAGTTTAAAAGAAATGAAAGATATATGGGAACTCGAATCAAAATTCGGTTTCTATCTGCAGGTGGAACTTGCTGTTTGCGAGGCTTACAATAAACTCGGAGATATCAGTGATAATGACCTGAAAACAATTAAAGAACGTGCTGCTTTCAGTATAGAGCGTATTGATGAAATCGAAAAAGAAGTAGGACACGATGTTATTGCTTTTTTGACAAATGTAAATGAAAATGTGGGCGAAGCCTCAAGATTTATACATATGGGTATGACCAGCTCCGATGTTATAGATACGGCATTTGCTCTGCAGATAAAAACGGCTTCGGAAATTATAGAAAATGACCTTGATAAAGTTATTGAAACAATAAAAAATAAAGCTGTTGAATATAAACATACCGTATGTATCGGACGTTCACACGGTATACACGCTGAACCCATGACTTTCGGGGTTAAGCTTTTAAGCTGGCTGGACCATTTTGAAAGAGCAAAAAAACGTTTTGAAACGGCAAAAGAAGAAATTGCACAGGGACAAATATCAGGCCCAGTCGGAACTTACAGCAATATTTCACCGGAAATAGAGCAGATTGTCTGTGAAAATTTAGGACTGAAACCTGCCCGAATATCCACACAGGTTATAGCAAGAGACAACCATGCTTATTATATGCAGGCGCTGGCATTGATTGCTTCGGCTGTTGAGCAGTGTGTAATTGAGATAAGGCATCTTCAAAGAACAGAAGTGCTGGAAGCTGAAGAAGCCTTTAAAAAAGGTCAAAAGGGCAGTTCTGCAATGCCGCATAAGAAAAATCCGATATCCTCGGAAAATCTTTCCGGTCTTGCAAGGGTTGTAAAGTGCAATGCTCAAGCTGCTATGGAAAATATTGCATTGTGGCATGAAAGAGATATTTCTCACAGTTCTGTTGAACGAATAATTTTCCCTGATTCAACAATCCTTATAGATTATATGCTGAATCGTTTCAACAGACTCGTAGAAGGGCTTGTTGTACATAAAGAAAACATGCTTAAAAACACATCGCTGTTCGGTGGTATAGTGTATTCGCAAAGAGTGCTTCTTGCATTGACGCAAAAAGGATTGTCAAGAGAAGAGGCATATTCAATAGTACAGCGAAATGCACTGTCCGCTTTTAACAAACAGGAGGGCGATTTTAAAAAGAATCTTTTTAATGATTCCTCCGTTACTTCCGTATTATCAGCGCAGGAAATTGAAAACTGTTTTGATTCAGGGTATTATTTAAGGAACATTGATACAATATTCAAGAGGTTTGGATTGTAATGGGCTGTTTAAAATTAATAATAAAAATAGCAATCATAGTTCTTGCTATAATCGGTTTTAAATCAATCGGCGGCTGGGACTGGATGGTAAAAACATTCCATATAGGAGAAAAACCGTCACAGGAAGCGCTGATTGAAAAGAGTAAGGATGTTGCGGATTTTTCCTCTATACCGGATGAATATGAGTTGTCTAAATCAGCAAATATTCTCGGGTTTCGAGCTGTAGTTGCAAATCACGATGCCACAGGTCAAAAACTTGCGGTAGTAAATGAAAACAAAGCGCTTAAAATTACTAAAGAAGACTTTAAAAACGGACAGTTAAAAAAAAAGATTGATAAAGTAAACGAAAAATTGTCTTATCAGTATATTCATGTAGAAAATTTTAAGATTCTAAAACAGGGTACAATGAAAGCAATGGGGCAAACAGTTCCTTATGCACAGTTTGAAGCTGAGGTTACAAATCTGCCGGTTAAAAACCTTAAAGGAATAATATCCGTGGTAACTGATAAAGACGGAAAAAATAAAATCATGGTTTCTGCAAACGACAGCGGCAAATATTCACAGATTATTTCTGAACAATTTTTTAAAAATGTTAAGTTGAGTGATGCATCTGAAAAATAAAATTTTCTTATTTTCTTTATTTAAACTTTTTTTATGTCTATAATAGACATAAGTAATAAAGATAAAGAAGGAATAACAAATGCAAGCAAGAAGAGCTGCAAGAGAACTGGCTTTAATATTATTTTCTCAATTTGATAAAAAAATTGCGCAATACAATCAGGCAGAATTTGAAGATATTATTCTAAAATCCGTAAGAACACTTACAAACAACGCACTGGATGAATTAAAAGTTTCTGTCGGTGCAATAAATGCAATGAAAGAATACGTAGATACTTATGAGGCGGAAAATCCTGAAAACCTTAACCGTCCTATGCATGCTACAAATATTCCTATTGCGCTGCCTATGACATCAGACCTTAGAGGCAGGCTGGAAGAGTTACTCAATATAAGTGAAAAAATTGTTCTTGCTCTTGAAATTGCAGAAATGACAGCATTGGAGCATACCGGCGAAGTAAAAAATTATGTAATTCAGATAGCAAACACATTCAAAGAGCATTCTCAGGAAATTGATTCTTTGATACAAAAATTTGCTCATGGCTGGGATATTGACAGACTTGTCAAAATTGATAAAGATATCTTGAGAATAGCTATTGCCGAGCTTTTGTTTATTGACGAAGCACCTGTGAAGGTAGTTGTTGATGAGGCACTGGAGCTGGCTAAAAAATATTCTACAGATGATTCTTCTTCTTTTATCAACGGTATATTAGGCAAAATTGTTGATGAGAAAAAAGCAAGAGACAAAGAAAAAATTTAGATAATGTTTGATTTTTTTAAGAAAAAAACTGAAAATATCGCTCAGGACAATCAGCCCGAAGCACAAAAATCTCAGGAAGAGAAAAAAAATATCTTTTCTCTTACTTTTGAATCCTTAAAAAAAACTATTGCAAATACTTCTCAATCCCTTGTCGGCAACGTTATACAACATGTTGAACAGGAGGAAGAGTTTGATGAGTTTATTCTTGATGATATGGAAGAATTGCTTATTAAAGCGGATTTAGGAGTAAATACTGCTTCTTCTATAGTTGACAAATTAAGAAAACAAAACAATATGAAACCCTCTCAGGTCAGAGTATACTTACAAAATGAGTTTTCTTCAATCTTGAAAGCAGCGGGAGATAATACTCTAAACTATAAAGAAAATGAGCTGAATATATATTTTATTGTCGGAGTAAACGGTGCAGGAAAAACCACTCTTATAGGCAAACTGGCAAATCGTTTTAAACAACAGAGGAAAAGGGTGCTTGTTGCTGCAGGCGATACTTTTAGAGCTGCTGCAGAAGAACAATTGAACATCTGGAGCGAAAGATCCGGTGCCGATATCGTGCGCAATGACGGTGCGGATCCTGCTTCTGTTGTTTTTGATGCAATCAAAAAAGCTAAAAACGAAAATTATGATGTAATACTGGTGGATACTGCAGGAAGACTGCAAAACAAATTCAATCTCATGCAGGAGCTGTCAAAAATAAAATCAGTAATTGATAAAAATGCACCGGAAGCCCTCAGGGAATCCATCCTTGTACTAGATGCAAATACCGGTCAAAACGGACTTTCTCAGGCAAAAGTTTTTACGGAATGTGTAAACCTGACTTGTGTTGCTCTGACAAAACTTGACGGTTCTGCTAAAGGCGGCATAATTATTGCTATTGCAAAAGAGATGAATCTTCCAGTAAAATTAATCGGGGTAGGCGAAAAGATGGATGATTTAAAAGATTTTGATGCAAACGATTTTGTAAAAGCACTGTTTGCTTAAAGCAGGTTTTCTTTTTCCAGTTCTTTTCTGATTTTGTTTAATCCGGATTGGATAATTCTTGAAATACGTGAAGGAGAAATATTGAAATCATCAGAGAGTTCTCTTAATTTTTTGTCATGAAAGAATTTTGCTTCTATCAAATCATGTTCACGCTGGGGGAGTTTTTTCATGGCTTCTTTAATGGCTGCACTCAATTCATTAAAAGAAACCAATTCTTCCGGTGTGCGTGCATCATCTTTTATTTGTGTAGGGTTTTCCGCATCAGCCATTTCATCTATGGATAAAATGGTTTTGTAAATAGCTTCTCTTATATCGTTATTAGCTTCCTGTGCTTCTTCAGTTGTCAGATGAGCTGTATTTTCCTGCTTTGTTTTCTGGGCATACCATTTATATCTTCTTCTGACTTCGTTTCTTATCGCCCATTTTATTGCTGTAGAAATATATGAATTGTTGTAATTGGTAATATCTGTGGATGTACAAAAATGATGTACAACCTGTGTACCTATGTTTATAAGCTCTGAAAAATCTATCAAATAAGATGATGAAAGCTTTTTGAATTCTATTTTTGCAATAGTTTCTATAAGCTCGTTATACTCTGACAAACTTTTTCTTATAGCAGCTTTTGTCTTGATGTCCAATTTAAACCCACTTTTTTAAAAAACTTTTCACTTTTTTCAAAGCTATACCGTTTAATATCATTCTAAATTAAAAATATAAAACTGTAAAATATTTATAAACTTTTGTAATTGTTTAATAAAACTTTGGCAATATTCAGGCATAAATATTTTTTTTATGTACAGGAAGGTCAAACTATGAAAGTATCATATAATAAAATTTCATTCAATCCTATTGAGCCTAAAAACAATAAGAAAGAAGATAAAAAAACAAAAACACCGGTGTCTGCTCCTATTGATATGAGTAAACTCTCCAAAATACGAAACAGTGCTATTGCTGCTTTGTTTTTGCTGCCGACACTCGGCATAGTAAAAACGTGTAATAATCAGCAAAATATGAATCCCAATGAGATAGTTATTGTAGATACACCGGCTGATACAACTTATCGCGCTATGTATACAGACAAAGATGCAAGTTCTTTTTATAAAGTAAAATCCGGAGATTCTCCATACTCAATTGCCAAAGAACATAATGTTTCAATGAGAAGACTTCTTTATCAAAACGGTATGGATAAAAATTCCGTAATTTATCCCGGTGATACATTGATTATTCCGGAAGCTTATACCGTAAAAAATATAAAAACACTCGAAGATGTCTCAAAAATGTCCGGCTTGAGCATGGATTATTTGGAATTTCTTAGTGATATTGAAGAAAAGCATAATAATGTATACAAAGACAGAAACAATAACGAAACAATAGGTATCGGCCATCTTTTAAATAAAGAAGAAAAAGAATTGTATAAAGATAAAGTAATTACTGATGAACAGGTCTACTCTCTGCTTGCTCAGGACTTGCTGGATGTGGATTTAGATTTGCAAACTGTTATAAATGAACAGGCATATTACAATATGCCTGCACACTTAAAAGAATCCGTGATAGATTTAGCTTTTAATAAAGGTGTTGGAGCAATAAGTGATAATAAAGCTTTGTGTAAAGCCCTGAACGAAGAGAATTATCCTGCGGCTGTTGCCAATCTTACACAGGATTATTCAGTAGTTACAAACGCAAAAGGCGAAAAAGTTCATAAACCGGCAGCAGGATTGAGCAAACGCAGATTGTACAATATTGCAAATGCCAATGAAATTTTTAAAAACGGAATGCCTGATGTTGTTGCTGATTCTGCTAATGCAGTGTACAAAAGAGGGCTTGAATATCTTGAAGCAGAAAAAAACAAAGGCGAAATGTCAAATGACGTATATAAAAATGTGTTAGCAGAATATGAAAATATAGCCTATGATTTATATGACGGAAAGCTTGGAAAACAAAGCGTAAGAGCCGAAAGAGATAACAGCAGTGTTAAATCTTATGCAGCAGCCGGCAAATCTAATCACATTTATGTAAACGGAGAAAAAACAGACTGGACAGTAAATTCACTTTATGCAGACTGGGAAAAAACAGCAAAAAGACAAAAAAGATTTGTAAAACGTCCTCTGCCTCAGGTTGATAAAAACGGTAATATTCAGGCATATGTAGAGACCTTTAACCCGACAGGAAGAGGCAAACTTTCAGGAAAAACCATAATAATAAATCCGGGGCACGGCGGTGCAATGAACAAAAAAGAAGCAAACGGAAAATTAAATGTAAATTTTGACCCGGGAACAAGTAATGCTGTTATGAGCAGAAAAAATCCGAATATTGAAACAAATAAATTTATAGGCAACGGGGGCAGATCTCTCGAGGAATGGGTGGTAAACCAGAGAATCGCTGATGAACTTGTCAAAAAGATTACTCAACAAGGTGGAAAAGTTATCTATGTGCAGGGTTCTGTCTATAGTGCAATGGATGCAATCAGAGATATTCAAAAGAAAAACAAAGTAAATCTTATAGTCAGTCTTCACAGCAATTCAGACGGAAGTAAACGCGGTATTTATGTCATTTCCAATAAGCGCGGCGGCATAGAAGACAAGAAAGACAAAGAATTTGCTTCGGTAGTCGTTGATAATCTGAATAAACACAGCTGGTTCAGAGGTATTACTCATCAGAAAGCACAGTCTCTCGGTGTATTATCAACAAGCTCCGTAACCTCGTCTCCTGTTCCGGGTATACTGATTGAAACAGGAAACCTGAAGAATGAAGATGATGTGGCAAATCTGAACTCAAGAAACTTCAAAAACCAATTGATAGAGTCAATTCTGACAGGTATTATTGAATATCGTGATTAAATGGATTCAAATGTTTCGAAAGCTCTGTAGGAGCTTCTGACAAGACCTGAAGCAACGATATGTTTTATGCCTGTTTTGTGAGCAAGTTCTACAACTTTCTTAAAGTCTTCATCAGTATAATATTTTTCTACATCCAGATGTTTTTTAGAAGGCTGCATATACTGCCCGACGGTCACAATGTCACAATTTACAGATTTCAAATCAGCAAAAGCTTCATATAACTCGTCAAAAGTTTCACCCAGTCCTACCATAAGCCCTGTTTTTGTAACCATTTTCGGGCTGCGTTCTTTTATGTGTTTTAAAAAATTGACTGAACGTTCATAGTTTGCTAACGGTCTGGCTTTAGGATAAAGTCTTTTTACTGTTTCCACGTTATGATTGAATACATCGGGTTTAGCATCAACAACAATGTCGATTAAATCCTCTACTCCCTCAAAATCCGGAGTAAGAACTTCAATTTTTATATCGGGAACAAGCTTTCTTGTCTCTTCAATAACAAGTGCAAACATATCAGCCCCTTGCAAAGGCAAGTCATCACGGGTTACCGATGTTATAACAGCATATTTTAAATCCAGCTCTTTTATCGCCTGTGCAACTTTATAAGGCTCTGTTCTGTCTAAGGGCGCCGGTTTACCGCCGGAAATATTGCAAAACCGGCAGTTTCTTGTGCAAATATTTCCAAGAATTAAAAATGTTGCGGTATTTTTTGAATAACATTCCGCTTTATTAGGGCATCTAGCAGCTTCGCATACCGTATTCAGGCACTTGTTTTTTAAAATCGAACGGACAAGTTTTGTTTTTTCAGTATCGATTATTCCTCTTTTTAGATATTCAGGTAATCTTTTTCTTTCCATATTTCTAGTTTATCGCATAATATCAAAATGTAACAGCAGAAAATAAAGATTATATAGCAGACTTATAACAATTTGTAATCTTTTTAATGTAAAGTACTTAATTTTTTTTTGATTTTGTGAGAATATAATAAATGCACCATGCAGTACTGTCTGCATTTTATAAAACTATTACTATAAAATTGAAGAGTGGAATTTTAAAATTATGAGAAACGCAAAAGTAAAAGCAATAAAGAGAATTGCATTTTTGTCATTAGCCTTATTTATGTTGTCATCAGGCTCAGCTTTTTCGGCTGACGCAACTAACTGGGATACTTTTAAGTCCGGAGCCCAAACCGGAACTGTAAATATCCAAAATAATATAACGACAGACGGAACAGGATTGAATCTTGGTGCCCCTCCGGTGCCGTCTTTGACAATAAACGGCGGCGGAAATACTATAACTGCTGGCGGGGCAGGTGCTTCTGCCGATAATTTTATAATTAACAATCCGGGCAATACCGTTGTTATCCATGAAACAAATTTTGAAAAGGGTAATGTTGCAGAGGGTGACGGCGGTGCAATCCAAAACTCCGGTTCATTGACAATTAACACTGCCGGAGATAATCAGTCTTCATTCAAAAACAACACATCAATAGGCGGTGGTGCAATCTATAATACAGGGACTGTAGATATAAACAATACTTTATTTGAAGAAAACCACTCTATTACAGGTGCTGTTGCTGATTCTTCAGGATTTGGCGGTGCAATATATAATAACGTGGCAAATGCAACTAGCGGTATTTCTTTAAATATTGAACAATCTACATTCCAAAATAATGATGCAACCAGATTCGGAGGAGCCATAACCAACTTTGCCGGTACAGTAGCTATTGATAGAACTTTCTTTATTTCTAACCAAACAATAGGTAGCACCAGTGATGTCAGCGGTGGAAATGGCGGTGCAATAGCTAACCGTGGTTCAATAGAAATTTCAAATTCTACTTTTTCAAAAAATGCTGCCGGCTCACAAGGCGGGGCTATTTATAACGGAAATTTAGGTGCTCCGGGGCAGCCTGCACTGACAGAAATATCAAATACAATTTTTAGAGAGAACCATGCTCAGCAAGGCGGTGCCATTTATAACGGAAGTAATTCTGATGGAAATGTTAATACATTAACCATCAATGGCGGCACCAGTTTTATTAATAACTATGTAAAAAATGAAACAAACGGAAGTTTTTCAGACGGTGCAGGCGGTGCTATTTTGAATAGCCAGCGCTCTGCTGGTGCTAATAATACCGATGGAAATCTTGTTATTAATGGTTCAGCTGAACATTCCGTATCATTTAGCGGCAATGTTGCCGGTTCCGGCGGTGCAATTAAAAATTATGGTACAGCAACTGTAAATTATACCGTGTTTGAAAATAACGGACACAATGATTCAATTAGCACGGATTTTACAACAATCAGCGGCGGTGCGATAAGCAATGAAGTTGCAGGTGCTGGTTCTGCCGGTCAAATGACTATAAGCAATTCTTTATTTAAAAACAATATTGCTGGTACAGGCGGGGCAATAAGTAATAGCAATGGCGGCAATCTTACAATTGTTGACTCTGATTTTTCCGGTAACAGAACAACAAATACTGCTGCATTAAACGGCGGCGCTATATACGGTAGTACAAATTCAACAACAACACTGAGAGCAGAAAACAGAAATATGTATGTCGGTACAGAAACAAGTGTTGCCGACGGTACTGATTCTATTGCATTAGTAGGTTCGGGCACTGCAGAAACTTCTGATATTTCGGCTGCTACCCTTAATCTGCAGGCTGCTAACGGAAGAAATCTTGTAATAAATTCAAATATTGCCGGTAATGACGTAACTACAGCAACTCCAAATCCTGACAATGATCCTGATATTGAAGCAGGAAACGAAAATGCAGTAGTCAGCAACCGTTCAATAATTAATGTTGGTGAAAAAAACTCGCAAACACTAGGCGGTACTGTCCGAATCAACGGTGATGCACGTATTACTAATTCAACATTAAATATTAACAGCGGTATTCTTTCATTTGCGCATGACAGCGGTCTTGGTTCAAGTACTAACAGAACAAATGTTATTAATATGAACGGCGGTACACTGGATTTATTGAACAATGAATACAGCCTAAACCAGATTCAGGGTCGTGAATTTAACCTGCTTTCCAATTCCGGTATAAGATTGGATGTTGATCTTGCACAGGAAAGAATGGACGGGATTTTTAACAGCAATTTTGATAAAATAACAAGTTCAAATGATGCAAAATTAACAGTAGAAGCTATGAAATCCACTTCTGATGCACTTAAAGATGATGTAAAAGTCATGTTTACAGATGCTGATGCTTTAATCGGTAATGTAAACCTTGGAAGCGGGGCAAATGTTGTAGAAGGATTGACTCATAAGTACTCAGTAAATCAGGTTACTCAGACAGGTACAGGTGCTGACGGTACTCCTGCAGGTGAATATTTTATTTTTAATGAAATAGGAAACTCTGATTCTTCTTTAGTCGGTGCAGTTGCAGCTCAGGGTGCATTTCTTGTAATGGATAACCTGTACAGACAGTCTTTTGCCAATATGGATATGGTCACGCTGATGACTCCTGAGCAGCGTATGGCATGGAAGATGAGAAACAAATATGCAAATGCCGGTTATCACACAGGTGTTTATGCACCTAACGTAATTCCGGAGGAACGTGACGGCTGGTATATGAGACCGTTTACCAACTTTGAAAATGTTCCGTTAAAAGGCGGTCCGAAAGTATCTAATGTATCTTACGGTTCATTGTTCGGCGGTGAATCCGATATTATAGAACTCGGACACGGCTGGGACGGTAACTTCTCTTTGTTTGGTGCTTATCACGGTTCTCATCAGGCATATAACGGTGTAAGCATCTGGCAAAACGGCGGTACAATCGGCGGTGTTGCTACAGCTTATAAAGGAAACTTCTTTACAGGCGTAACAGCAAACATCGGTGCAAGTGCTGCAAGGGCTACACACGCATTCGGTACTGATGACTTCCCGATTTTGATGACAGGTGCAGCCTGGAAATCCGGTTATAACTGGGGATTGTTTAATCGTAAATTAATTATCCAGCCGAGCTACATGATGAGCTATACATTTGTAAACGTATTTGACTTTACAAATGCAGGCGGAGCAAGAATTACACAGGATCCATTGCACGCTATTGAAATCATACCGGGAATTAGAATTATCGGTAACCTGAAAAACGGATGGCAGCCTTATCTGGGTGTTAACATGACATGGAATATCATGGATAAAACAAAATTCTATGCAAACGAAGTTGCTTTGTCACAATTGTCAGTTAAACCTTATATTGAATACGGTGTAGGTCTGCAAAAACGCTATGGCGACAGATTTACAGGTTTTGGTCAGGCTATGATTAGAAATGGCGGCCGTAACGGTATTGCATTTACTCTTGGCTTGAGATGGGCTCTTGGTAACTAATATATTTGAATTTACGAAAAGACCGGAAGTTTTCATTCCGGTCTTTTTTCGTAAATAATCCAATCTAATATTTCATATCGTCAACTGACACCGACTACTTCTTAGATTTTCTTCACGCTCGACACTGTCATTCGCTGCGCTGTCGCTTGTGCTCATTTCGTGTCTTGCTCTCCGGACTTTGTCCGTCCGAAAATCCGCTTGTTGAAGCTGTGCAATAAGCAAGTTCAATATACAACAAGTCCGGCACAGCCAACAGCGAAATCTGACGGGGCTGACCGAATGAAATGAGGGAACGCCCCTTGTGGAGCCGGACGTTACTCCGGCAGAACGTCAGATTTCAAGACTGTGCATGGGGTCTACCTCTCAGAAACAATACTTAATTGTTTCTTCGGCAGAGTGTGTACCACTCCTAGCTTGAGATGTAGGCGAGTTTACGAGCCGTACATATCAGGATACTCTTGAGTACAAGCGAGG
>CALUVO010000096.1 GCA_944324245.1 Candidatus Gastranaerophilales bacterium
TCGCTCCCCGGACTTTGTCCGTCCGGTCACTATTTACAGACCTTAATTTTTTTTTTAATTATTTGTGGTTCAGCCGTGACGCCATTTTCTTTAGCTCGCCTTAGCTCGCTAAGAAAAGAAGGCAAATACGCTCTTGGATTTTCTTCACGCTCGGACAGTTTCAATTTTTATACTACACGGAGATATTTCGTATCTCACTTAGCATACCTCCATCTCGAATTGACATTTAGTTGTTTTTATTCAGCAGAGTCTTATCACGAATTTTTTCTCGGACATTTTTAAATAAAAAATCATGGGTATTGATTTTTAGTTTTTAGCGTTTAATAATGGGATGTAAGAGAATTTACCATAGAATACTCTGCCGAGAGAGAAATGACTAAATGTCATTTCGGATGAGAGGTAAGTCTGGAAGACTGCTCCGGTGGGTATCAAAAATGAAAATTTAATGTCGCGGGATGGAGCAGTCTGGTAGCTCGTCGGGCTCATAACCCGAAGGTCGTTGGTTCAAATCCAGCTCCCGCAACCATTTGATATAAGTGATTTTTAGAAAACCTCTAAAAGTCACTTTTTTAGTTTTTGCAACAATTCTGTTATTTCCAAATCTTTTTCTTAAAGTACAGGGTTATTTATAGGAAATTTTGCAACTAATTGTAATGTTTCAAGTATGTATTTTAATGTCCAGTTTGTTGTCTATAGAATAAATTGTAGGTTGGGCATACTTGCCCAACGACACTAAATATTAGCCGTCGGAAGTTGTTTGATTATACCAAAATCAAACTGGACGAAAACGGACTTTATTAGGGCAGAAATTTACAAAAAATATTTTTAAATTAGCCTGTAATTTAATCAAATTACGGAAATTCCAAAGCTCAATTAATGTCCAAATCTATCGTTGGGCAGGTATGCCCAACCGACGTGTCCATTAAAAAAGACCTCTTGTGAGGTCTTTTTTTAGTAAAGATTGATTCATTCTTCTCAAACAGGTTATTCTTTTATAAGTTTGAATGGCGCAAAAAATTGCGCCATTCAAACTACAATATCAATAAGTTTTGAAGTTCTTTTATAATAGCCTCAGAATCATGTTTTCCGTGTGCTTTTATGCCATCAGAGATTATTCTTAAGCATTCGGCATAACCGCCATCTTTACCACCCGGAGTCCACAAACCAATATGTAGACCACCGGATTCCCAAGTAGAATAAGGTGGGAATATTCCGCTATTCGGATTGTATTTTAAGCCGACTTGCTTACCATCTTTCAATGTAAGCTGAACCCATTTTGAACCTTCACTTTCAAAATTATTTAAAGTAGATGCCTCAGCAAATGGAGCATCATCTGCATATTTAATAATTTTACGGTTTTCAGATTCTTGAATTATATCCTTTACATATTTCGATTTTGCACGAAATTTTTCATTAGATTTTAACTTTTCAGCTGCTTCTTGGCAAATTTTTCTATATTTATCTGTAATACGCTGAGACGCATGATGGGAAGATTTGCCGCCTAGTCCCAAAGCCTCTAAATTCTTAAATTTTGCAGGAATCTTTTTAAAAGCATAAACCCCAACACCTGTAGCAACAGCTACAATAAAAGCTTTTGTCCAATTTGGCATTTTCTTATCATTTTTTTGTTTCATTGGTTCATGCTTTGCTTTAAAAGAAACTGTATCTTGTTCCGGTGTTTTGAGAGAATCAGGAATTTGATAAGAAAAAGCTGGAGTAATATGAGCACCCTGTCCATACTTTTCTTTTAGTAATCTGTCCTGCTCAATAAGATGAGGCGTCCAATTAATATTTTTTGCGAATGAAGTCATGTCTATCTTCCTTTCCTTTATTTGAAATCCTGCACTTTTATAAAAAAAAGAAGCTTAAAATAATTGCTACAGGCATAATCCAGCCTCATCTATCCTATCCTATTAGGCAGTATACTTGAATTTCAGCCTTAAAAAACTCATGTTTACAAAACTTAACAATTACGCAAAATTTCTCAAATAGACTGTTTTTTCTTCTCAAAATGAGTGTATGTAAACAATTGCGAATACTTTGAGCAAAGCCCCTCAAATGTCCTAGAATTATGGTTCTTAGTGTCCATTTTAGTCGGTATTTTAGTTTGAGCAAAAGTACTCAAAAGTCCATGAAATGGACACCAGTTGTCCTCAAAAGTTTTGCCTTTAAACAAGGCATAGCCTGCTTTTTAGCCACAAGTGGCGATTTTGCTCAAAGTATTTGCAATTTTTTTGTTGACTTTTGAAAAATGATTAAAATCTTGTGAAATATTTCACACAAAGCAGGTACTTTTTTGATTGAAACCCGGTATTACTTATGAGTTCATATTATGTATGAGCATAATATATTTAAGCGCTATAATCTAAATTCTGTGCAAGAAATGGATGATTTGCAACGCTTGGATGGTTAAGGGACGGCTTTTGTTGATGTATCGGGTTGCCAAATCTATTTTGATTATTGCTATTATTTTGAGCAATATTATTAGTTGAATCTACATAAGCTCCTTCTATTTTTGTTGCTTCCTGTTTAAAAGCATTAAAAATGGAAGAAACACTAATACCTGAAGATAAAAATTCTGATGCTGTAATTAAACCATCTTCATCTGCATCAACTTTATTAAAGTCATCAATATCAATACCATATTTTTTTATATCATCACTGCTGATGGTAATACGTTGAATTTTTCCAGTATTAAAACCATGTGTATAATTTCCGCCAATAGATAAAGACATAATCTTCCTTTCCTTATATTTATAAAGCTTTTTAGAAATAGAGAATTGCTTGTATATAAATTTTTATTTACATTAGTTTACATATTCTTTATAAATAATTTGTTTCACTTCAGACACATAAGCCGGTAAAAAAGCTCCAAAGTTCCGACTTCAGAGCTAATCTGTGAGTATGGCGAATTTTGACAAGGCTGAGCGTAAGCGAACGCCGTCCTTGTGAAAAACCTGCCGGAATGTAGTTTTTACGACAGGAAAAACAAAATGAAGTGTAATGGTTTTGAACCGTCAATAATTCAAGACATAGATAAATACATACCCATACAAAAAATAGCGAAGCTAAAAGGACTCAAAAGCACACGTTCCATAAGAAATAACCTCAGCAAGTATATTTACAGAGAGGTCAAGGTTAAAGGCGGAACGAGCTACGAAATCCTTATCACATCTCTTGAGCCTGAATTACAGCATAAATTAATGGATGAAGATAAATTCCATCCTTTAGTTCCGTTGAACAACAAAACAGCATTTTTTGTTACAGAGAAGGCTCAATTAACTGCTCTCGCCCGTGTTGATTTAATTAAAGGTTTTCAGAATTTCAGAACAAGGTTTAAAACCCGAAAAAATAGAACAACGTATCAAATCACTGGAAAATATTAAATCTAAATTAAGATGGGCAAAATATATCGAACACAGAAACTATCTTGACAGCCTAATTAATAAGAAAAAAGAAGAAAAACGACAACAAAGGATACGTGAATATTTGGAAAATATTTATAATTAAAAAATTTTAAAACATTTCTCACTAATATGTTATAAAGTCTTATTCTACAATTTCCCCCAGAGATTTTAAGTAGTCTTTATTAGCCTCAATAGTCTCTTTATTGCCTGAAATCATGTACAAAGAAGGTTGAGAAAAGTAATATTTTGCCAGTTCTTTAATATCTTGAGGCGATATTTCATCAATTGCGTTATCGAGTTCTTCAAAATAATTTGTTCCGTAAAAAGAATTTATGCCTTTATTAATTGTTCTATTTCTGTCTGCTGTTAATTCCAGACCGTTAAATATTGAATTTTTTAAATATTTTTTTGCTGTTGAAAGTTCTTTTTCATCAATCAAAGTTGTCATAAGATATTTGGCAAATTGTTTGTATGCTTCAATTACGGTTTTCAGATTTTCTTTATTTGTTGCTGCTACCTGTGTTTTTAAAGTTAATGTATTGAGATTTTGTGTGTAAAAATTATCTCTTAAATCAGAACTTGGTGAATAAGCCAGCTGCTTTTCTTCACGCAGTTTCTTGTGCATCAAGCTATTTTCACCTGTACCTAACAGAATGTTCAAAAGTTTTAAGCCTGCAAGATCTTTTATATTTCCGGATTGTATGGTTTTGTATGTTTGTTCAATCGTGATTTGATTATTGGTATCCGGTTTAATAAAAACTTTAGTATTTTCTAAAGGCTGTGCTTTGCTTTTATTAAATATTGTTGAATAACTGTATGATTGAAATTTTGGTAATGTTGATAATGTTTTGATTAAATTTGATTTAGCTTCTTCATTATTTGATTTTGGCATAGTAATTAAAACTTTTGCCTGTCCGTTTCTTAAAATATTTTTATATAAATTTTGAACATCAATAGGTGTAATAGTGCTTATGTCAGAATTTTGGGGATATCCTTCACAGCCTTGATATAGTTCTTTATCAAATTTTTCTGATATTGTTTCGATATAAGGATTTAAATATTTGAGTTTTTCAGCTTTGCTTTTATAAAAATCATCAGTATTTTTAAAATCGTGCTGAAAAAATTTTGTTAATATAACCGGAAATAGAGAATTAATCTGTTGGGGTATTCCAGTTAGTCTTAGTTCAATATACTGATTATTTCCGTAAATTCCAAAATCAATGTTATTTTGTTTGCATATTTTTTCTAATTCTTTATTACCAAGTTCTTCTAGTAATAAAGAATATGTTTCTGATGGAGTTTGTATTTTATTTTTGGCATCAATTCTGAATGTTATCGAACTTTTTATACTGTTTTGTGATTCATCGAATATTACCTGCAAATTATTTGGTAATACATATTCTTTCAAATCAATTTCTTTTGCAAGATTTAGGTGCCCTTTAAAAGAAACTTTTTCACTTTTTCTTTGAGGGTGTAGCACTGTAAGTGATGATTTTGATAAATCCAACAGTTTTTGTGCATATTCTTGAATGTCTTTTGGGGTTAATGTATCTAATATCTGCATTTCTTTTTCGATATTAATATCGGGAGAAAAGAAAAGTTCGTACGCTAATACATTTGATAGTTTTAAGGTATCTTCATATAAATCGGCTGTATCTGATTTTATATCTCCTTTTATTTGATTAAATTCTTCAACAGACAATGGTTTTTGCATAAAGTCTTGTATGTGTGAATATAATCTTTTTAGTTCTGTTTCAATATCATCAGAGTTTGTCATTATTCTTAAACCAGTCATATACAAATCAGGCTTCAAATTGCTAATACCTAATTTAAAACATTCAGCATTTAAAAATATATTATTTAGTTTTTCCTCTAATGCTTTGACAATAAATTCATTGATAACTTGCTCTTTTGGATTGGTACTTTGTTTGTTTAGAAAATTTAGTGAAACTTTATAAGGAATACAATTTTTATCAGGGTTAACTATATCAGTGCGTACAGTTTTTTGTATAGGATTATCAAAATGTTTTTTTAATGCAAAATCAGAATTTTCAATGATAGGATTAGTGGTTTGATTAAAATATTTTGATAAAGTTTTAATTGTATTGTCATCAACATTACCGACT